>BOAV01000001.1 GCA_026002045.1 Spirochaetia bacterium
GCCCAGGAGGAATCTGCTGAACCGGCAAAGTCCAAAGTAACGGACTCAACCGTGATCACCGTAAACGTTACCACCGCTCCGGAAATGGAACTTGTGGTAACAGAACGCATTGTTATTCCGGTGATGCAGTTTGATAACCCGCTGTTCTCGGGGAACAACCTCAATATCGGCGTGCGCGGAAACTTCACCCCGATTACCCTTGACGGCACGGTGGACTTAACCTGGACCCCCATCGCCTTTATCCAGATTTTTGGCGGCAGCACCCTGGGTACCGGCTGGAATTGGCTGGGGCTTGGGAATGGTCTGGGACTTATTTCCAGAAATACCGGCAGTACCCTTGATCCTTATACCAATAGCTACAAAACATCAATAACCAATGTCCCCTTTGAAGGCTTAGTCTATAAGTTTTACTGGGGCGGCGTGTTCCAGTTTGACCTGGCGGCAGTAGTCCCCGGCGACTGGAACCACGTGGTGGTGCAGACCCGGCAGGAAGTCAATTACCGGGCGTATACCGCAGCGGGAGCCGACGACTCATGGCTCTTCAAGGCGGACAACGGAGAGAACCGGAACGGCTTTAACTATTATGCCAGCTATGTACTCGGGTATGCGATGCCTGCGTCCCCTGTCTTAAAAATGGTGGGGATCATGGGGGAGATGGACCAATACCTCTATACCACTGCCAACCGGGATTTTTGGGGGGACGGGTTGGGACGCTGGACTATTTCAGCCCTCTTCGACTTTAGTATAACTAAATGGTTTAGTGTAACTTTCCTTGTACAGGTGGATACCAAGCGGAACTACGACGATCCTGGTGATTTAGTGGCATACAAAACCAGAAAGCCCTTCTATCAGGACCGTGATTTGGTTGACTCTGATCCTCTGCGGCTCAATTTCAAAAAATTCGTGTGGCAGTTCAACTTCAAGGTGCGGTAAGGAATAAGAAGCAATTAGTATGGGTGACGCGGCGGCGGAACAAAAGGATTTGACCTCAGTCGGGGAGAAGGCGAGTTACGGCCTGTATTTCGTCGGGCAAAACATCTTCTATTTTCTCATCGTGATGTTTTTGGTGCCCTTTTTTACCGATGTGGGTATTCCTGCCATTACCGTGGCGGGTCTCGCCTTGGTCGTCAAAGTGTGGGATGCGGTGAACGATCCCATCTTTGGGGGCATCGTCGATAAAGTCAAATTCAAAAAGGGGAAATTCCTCCCCTGGCTCCGCATTTCCCTCATCTTTATCCCGCTTTCTACGGTGGCAATCTTTGCCATCCCCACCGGAATCAGCATCAGCCTCAAGGTGGCGTGGGCGGCAATCGCTTATATTCTGTGGGACACCTCCTACACCATCTGCGACGTGCCGGTCTACGGCATCGTCACCACCATGACCGACCGGCTTCACGAGCGCACCACATTGATGGCCATCGCCCGTATCGCCGCAGGTGTCGGCAGTCTCGCGGTGACAGTAACGGTGCCCATGATCCGCAGCCTCATCGGCGGCTGGCTGCCCCTGGTAGCGACCCTCTCCGGCATTGCGCTCCTCACCATGTGCCCCCTTTGTTTCAAGGCAAAAGAGCGGATAGAAGTGCGTAACCGGAGTGAGGACATCAGCGTGAAAGATATGTTCCGCTTTCTGAAAGGAAACAAGTACATGTTGATCTATTGGACGGCCTTCATTCTTGCCCGGACATTTGACGTGGGCTACGTTCTCAACATGTATTTTGCCCGGTACAATCTGGGGGACGAAAAACTGTTGGGTACCATCAGTATGATAACGGCCCTTCCATCCCTTATCGCTGCTGTGCTGGTTCCTTTCATATGCAAAAGGGTTGACAAATTCAAGCTGTTTTTCTGGAGCACCCTGGGGAGCATCGTTTTTGCGGTGGCATCCTATTTCGCGGGCTACGGGTCCTTTACGGTGGTGGTGATTTTCGCCGCGCTCAGGGGCATCCCTTACGGCCTCCTCGGGGTGCTGATGTTCATGTTCACTCCGGATTGCGTGGAATACGGGACATACAAAACCGGTGTCCCTGCCTCGGGGATTGCCTTTTCCCTCCAGACCTTTTCCCAAAAATTGCTGGCCGCCCTTTCCGCCGCCGTGGGCGCCACCGCCCTTTCCGTTATCGGCTTTATAGAAGGGGAAGGGGCGGTTCAGGCGGCAGGATTCGCCGATAAACTGTTTTTCGTGTATATGCTTTTCCCCGCCATCGGCAGCCTTATCGCACTGCCGCTCTTGAGCCGCTATAAGCTCACGGACAAAAAGGTGGGCATCATGATTAAGGCAAATAACGGCGAAATCACCCGCGGGGAAGCGGAAAAGTTGTTGGGGGATATTTGAACCATGGGCAAAAACGAAATTTTATCGGATGAAATGTGTTCTCCTGTGCGGGAAATTCTTTTACAGGCAACCCCTGAAGAAAAAGCGGCGCTTTGGTCGGGAAAAAGTTTTTGGCAGACCCGCGGCATAGAGCGGCTTTCCCTGCCGCCGGTTGTGGTTTCGGACGGCCCCCACGGGCTGCGCAGGCAAAAAGAGGAGCCGGGCAAGAGCGACAACCTAGGCGTGAACTCAAGCGATCCGGCGGTGTGCTATCCCGCAGCATCCCTTTCTGCCTGTTCATTTGATCCTGAGCTTTTGGAAGAAATGGGCAGGGCCCTGGGAGAAGAATGCCGCAAAAGCAATGTTGATGTGCTGCTCGGTCCCGGGGTAAATCACAAACGGTCGCCCCTGTGCGGACGCAACTTTGAATACTTTTCGGAGGACCCCCTTCTTTCCGCAGCCATGGGCGGCGCCTGGGTTAGGGGGGTGCAGTCTATGGGGGTCGGCGCGTGCCTTAAACACTTTGCACTTAACTCACAGGAGGACGCGCGGTTTTTTAATTCCTCCGATATCGACACCCGCACCATGCGTGAAATTTACCTCCCTGCATTTGAACACATTATTCGTGAATGTCAGCCCTGGAGCGTCATGCCCTCCTACAACCGCATAAACGAAGTTTATTCCTGCGAAAATCCCGCGCTGCTGGGCGAACTGGGGCGGAAAACCTTTGGATTTAAGGGCGCGTATATTTCGGATTGGGGCGCGGTTCCTGATATGATCGCAAGTGTAAAAGCGGGCCTGAATCTGGAGATGCCAAGCAGTCACGGCGCGGCCATTAAACGCATTTTAACGGCTCTGAAAAACGGAAGCCTGAACGAAAAAGAACTTAACGATGCAATAGAAAAGGTGATTGAGCTTTCACTTAAAGTACGGGAAGGAAAAAAGATCCCCTTCGAATTTAACGAAGAGAAATCCCTTGCCCTGGCCAAAAAAATCGCAGCCGAAAGCGCGGTGCTGCTTAAAAATGAAGACGCCGCGTTGCCGCTGAAAAGAAGTCATAGTATTACTGTTATCGGCGCATTTGCCGCCAATCCCCGCTACCAGGGCGCGGGCAGCAGCAAGATCAACCCGGTTAAACTCGATAACACCCGCGAAGCCCTTGCAAACCTGGGTTTTAATTTTGATTACGCCGAGGGTTACGATGCGGTAACCGGGCAGGCATCGGAGGATCAAATCCGGGCTGCGGTGGAGGCGGCAAAGGGCAAAGACCGGGTGGTGATTTTTGCGGGACTCCCCGCAAGCTATGAGTCCGAGGGTTATGACCGTCCGCACATCAACCTGCCGGAAGGACACAACCGCATCATCTCCGAGGCGGCAAAAATCAACCCCAACGTGGTTGTGGTACTGCAAACGGGAAGCGCTGCTGCAATGCCCTGGATCGATTCCGTGCGCGCCGTTCTTCTGGTTTACCTGTCGGGGTGCCAGGGGGGCGCGGCAGCCGCTGACTTGCTTACCGGTATTGCCAACCCCTGCGGGCATCTTGCCGAAACCTTCCCAAAAAAAATTGAGGACACGCCGTGCCATAATTTTTACCATAAGGATAAATTTAACTCCCTCTATGCGGAAGGAATTTATACCGGCTACCGCTATTACTCCACGGCCGGTATTAAACCGCTTTTTCCCTTTGGGCACGGACTTTCCTACACGAGTTTTGAATATTCTGATCTGACCCTGTCGGCGGGTGAAATATCCGCAAGGGGAAAAGAAATTGCGCCCCTCGTCGTTACGGTGACTATTGCCAACTCAGGTCCTGTGAGCGGCAAGGTGGCGGTGCAGCTTTATGTCAGTCAAAAGAACCCGTCAGTTTTTAAGGCGGCGCGGGAACTCAAAGCCTTCCAAAAAATATCGCTTGCCGCAGGTGAGAAGAAAACCTGTACCTTTACACTCGATGGTACAGCTTTCACCCACTTTAATGCTGCTTTGAATGATTTTGACATTGCCAGTGGCGATTACGAAATTCAAATCGGCGCTTCAAGTGAGGATATTAAATCACGCGCTCCGCTGCAAATTAAAAACTCAATCCCTTCCGAAGATATTGATTACGCAAAAATACTCCCCTCCTACTATGCCCCCAAAAACAATAATTTTAACGAACAGGAGTACCGCAAACTTTTACCGGCGGTACAGAAAAAGAAGTTCACCCATCCCTTTACCGCGGACACGCCGGTGTTTGCGCTTGGGGCAACGGCAATAGGCAGTATTATTAAAAAGGCGGTGATTAAACAGGGCCGGGCATACAATAAGGAAAATCCCGATTCACAGCTTGATGAATTTTTGAATATGCCCATACGTTTTTTTGCACAGTCAAATTTAGGTATAACCCGCGACACCGTCGATGGAATTGCCGCAATCGCCAACGGAAGATTCATTAAGGGCATCAAGTTCTTTCTCTCCGGGGAAAAGTTTTAAGGCGGCGTTTAGGAGGCAGCAAATGGACGTGGTGTATCTTGTTTACGAGGGTGAAAAAATAACCATCCCCTTTTTTGATCAGAATCCTGAACTTTTCAGGAAGCTCGCCCGGCGCCCGGGCGCCCTCTGGGATTCCCGAAGCCGGCAATTTATTATGAATCAGGACACAGCAATCCTACAGGCTCTTGAGGGTATCCCCGTGGTGGAATGTAATAAAAATCTCCAAGAGCCGATCCGGACCCATCATATTTTTCATGAAGAACTCTTTGCCCCGGCCTGGCAGGGAAGGCTTGAGCAGGAACTCCTCTCAAGAAAATACAGCCCTCAAACCATCAAAAGTTATATACATTTTAACAAAACTTTCTGCCGGACCACGGGGAAAAGGCCCGAAGAGGTCTGTCCCGATGATATAAAGAGCTATCTGGCTTACCTCAACAAGGACCGGAATTTTGCAAGCTCCTCAATGAATTTAGCCTTCAGTTCTCTGCGGTTTTTTTATCACCGTATTATGAAAAAAGAAATTACCCGTAATTTGTATCGTCCCCGTCAGGACAAACGGCTGCCCGGCATCCTCTCCCGTTCGGAAGTAAAACAACTCCTTGATGGTGAGAAAAATTCCAAGCACCGCCTGCTCCTGATGCTCGCCTATTCATCGGGTCTCCGGGTCAGCGAAGTGGTGGCCCTCAAACGGGAACACATTGATTTAAACCGCAAGCTCATCCTGGTCAGCGCCGGTAAAGGCCGAAAGGACCGGTACTCCATCCTTTCCCATAAAACCGCCCAATATATAAGGAATTATTATGCTGTTAATACTATTGATAATTGGCTTTTCCCCGGACAGCCTTCCGGCAAGCATCTGTCAATACGGTCCGCACAATATATCTTTGAAAAAGCTATCATCAGAACCAACATTCAAAAAGAAGTTTCCATCCACAGCCTGCGCCACTCCTTTGCCACTCATCTGCTTGAAAACGGTACCGACATCCGGTACATCCAGGATCTGCTTGGCCATAATTCCCTCCGTACCACCGAACGCTATACCCATGTAGCCAAACGCAGTATCCTGAAAATCAAAAGCCCCCTCGATAGCCTGGATGAAGGGGATGACTAAAAGTTTCGTATACATGGAATATACAGACCAAATAAAACCGCAATTGGAAAGGCGCTGGTCCCCCGAGGAGATTGCAAAATGGCTGGAAGCGGACTACCCTGAACATACCGTCTTTGTGGTTGATTATCTTCATAATTTTTGTGGTTTTCGGGATTCAAAAAAGTAAATGCAGGAACCCCGGCTTTTTTAGTCAAACAGGCCCGGATTTTCCTGCTCCCCCGGCGCCTCCCCGCGCCGCAATCCATCCCCTCCGCGCCGCAATCCATCCCCTTCGCGCTTCTTCCCCCCCTGCCGTTTCAAATTCGGTGAGGCAAAAAAATCTTTCCAGGACCGGAGCTTACGTAGCGCCTCCAGGGGGGTCATATTGTCGGGATCAATAGAGGCGATGTCCGCAAGGAAGCGGTCCATGCCTGCAACAACCGCAGGATCGGTGTTGGGAACCGCAGATTGCACGGCAGTTTCGGCAGCGGCTCCGATGCTTTCTATGCTGCGCTCCCGGAGCCGTTCCATGATGAGGCCCGCCCGTTCCAGAACCCGCCCGGAAAGGCCCGCAAGACGGGCGACATGGAGGCCGTAGGATTCTTCCGAAGGGCCTTCCTTTAGTTTCCGCAAAAAGATGATTTCACCGTTTTTGTCCAGCACTTCCATGGAGCGGTTGGCAAGCCGGGGATGGCTGATGAGGGAAAGCTCGTGGTAATGGGTAGCAAAGAGGGTGCGGCATTTAATCTGGTTCAGGAGTTCCTCGCTCACCGCCCAGGCGATTGAGAGGCCGTCCTTGGTGCCGGTACCACGGCCCACCTCATCCATGATCGCCAGGCTCTGTTCCGTGGCGGTGCGGAGAATATAGGCGGTCTCGTTCATTTCCACCAGGAAGGTGGATTCCCCCCGGGCCAGGTTATCCGATGCCCCCACCCGGCAGTAGATACGGTCGCAGAGGCCAATGCGGGCTTCACGGGCGCTTACAAAGCTTCCCATCTGGGCCATGATGGTGATCAGCGCTGCGGAACGGAGATAGGTAGATTTTCCCGCCATGTTGGGCCCGGTAATAAGGGCAAAGGTTACCTCCCCCTCCCCTCCTAAAATAATGTCGTTGGGGATGTATTCCCCGGAGGGTAAATGGGCCTCCACCACCGGGTGCCGGCCTTCAATGATGTTGAGCCGGTTTTCGCCGTCCACCACCGGACGTACCCAGCCGTGGACCGTTGCGGAGCGGGCCAATGACTGGGCAACATCGATTTCGGCGATCCGGTGCGCGGCGGCGGCAAGCTCGCCCAAGCGCTCCTTTGCCTTTTCCCTCAGTTCCAGGAAGAGCTGTTTTTCAAGTTCGATAATTTTATCCGAAGCGCCGTTGATCTCCGATTCCAGTTCCGCAAGCTTGTCCGTGGTAAACCGCTCCCCGCCGACTATCCCCTGCCGGCGGATAAAATGGGAAGGGACCTTGGAAAGGTGAACCTTGGTCACCTCAAAAAAATAACCGATAAGCCGGTTATAACGTATCTTGAGGCTCGGTATACCCGTGAGGTTCCGTTCTTCTTCAAGGTATGATTCCAGCATCTGCCGGCCGTTATCCCGGAGCTTCCTCAGTTCATCAAGCTTGTTGTTGTACCCCAAACGGATAAGGTTCCCCTCGGTTAAGAGGATCGAAGGCTCATCGCAGATCCCCCGTTCCAGCAAATCCCGTACTTCCATGAGCCGGGAGAAGCCATCAGCATTGCCGCCGCCTTCGCCCCCGGCATCAAGGGATCGTGCGGATTCGGATTCAAAACAAAGGCGAAAATTCGTGGATAATTTTCTTGTGAGTTTCTCAATCTTGCTGAAAGAATCAAGGGCGTTCTTCACCGCAAGCATGTCCTTACCGTGGGCCTTGTCCATGGCGATCCGCGCGCCGAGCCGCTCCAGGTCCGGGGTTTTGCCAAGGTATTCCCGGAAGAGGGCGAGCTGTTCCTGGGAGCGGTAGAGGGTTTCCACCATGTCCAGCCGCGCTTTGATGTCTTCGATGTTCCGCAGGGGGTGGAGGATGCGCCACTTCAAGAGCCGGCGGCCCATGGCGGTGCGGCTTTCGTCCATCACTTCCAAAAGGGAATAGCGCAGGTCCCCGTCCCGGAGATTATGGATAAGTTCCAGGTTCCGCTGGGTGGATTCGTCGATCCCCACGTATTCGCTGTCCTGGTAAAGGGCGATGGAACGCACATGGGGGATAAGGCTTTTCGCCGTGTTATCAAGGTAATCGAGCAAGGCCCCGGCGGAAAGAATTTCCGCACTGTCATTTGCCAGGCCGAAGCTCCTTAGGCTCTCAAGGCCGAACTGTTTTTCCAGCCGCCTGCGGCTGCGATCCAAATCGAAAAGCCAGTCCGCCCAGCGGTTCACCACGAGCCCCGGACGATCCAGAATCGCCGCGGCAATACGGCCGTCCTCTTCCAGCAGGGATTCCTGGACTATCATCTCCTTTATCTGGAGCCGTTCCAGTTCCTGCCGCAGCCGTTCTATAACGCCCTCCTCAAAGGGAAAAGAGGTAGCGTGGAAATCACCGGCGGATAAATCAATGTAGGCAAAGGAGAGGGCGCCGGGGGTATGGATGGCGGAAATACAGGCCAGGTAATTGGAACTGCCCTTGTCCAGGTAATCGTCATCCACGGTGGTTCCGGGGGTGATCACCTCCACCACCTGGCGTTCAATAATGCCCTTCCCCGGGGCGGTGAGCTGTTCGCAGACCGCGACTTTTTTCCCCAATTTGAGGAGCCGGGCAATGTAGGAGCGGCTGGCATGGTACGGAAGGCCGCACATGGGCAGTCCGTTGCGGCTGGTAAGGGTAAGGTTCAGCAGGGCGGAAACTTCAAGGGCGTCTTCGGCAAACATTTCATAAAAATCACCCAGGCGGAAGAAAAGCACATCCCCCTGATGATCCCGCTTTATCCGCCGGTACTGGTCAAGCATGGGACTCGATTCACCGGAACTCATACATTCCTCCTGGGACTTCAACCGAGGCCCGTATGGGCCGAAGGTTCCCCCCTTGAATCTTAGCTTGAATTTCGGCTGGAAGTTTTTTTGTTTTTGCCTAGCGGCCAGCCTTTGATGCTAAGTTTTGAATCAGTTTATCAGTAATGTCCACTGTTGGACTATACCATAGTATACCGTTTTTTTCTTTCAGGTTAAGCACCATGCTGTAGCCCTCACTTTCGGCAATAAAACGGATCTCATCGTATACCTGATCCAGAAAAGAACCCGATTGGGTAAGCTTGTTTTTTTGGTCCTCAAGCTCCGCAGTTTTTACCTGAAAATATTCCTTTAAATATTCGGACTTCCGGTAAATTTCATTTTCCAGCCGCAGCGCCTGGGTCTGATCCCCCCTGGCCTGGGCGTCCAGATGCGAACTGCGGAGACGCTGAATTTCCGCGGTCATCCGATCAATCTCGGTCTGTACCCTGGCGCTCCGTTCCTCGAATTCCCGCACCGCCCGGCTGTCCCGAAAAAAAGCCGTATAGACCTTGGGCAGATCCACCACGGCGAACCGGGTAAGCTGCTGGGCATAAAGGGCCGTCCCGAGGCTTGAGATCATTAAAACAGTAAACAGAAGATACTTTTTCATCCTTAATTCCCTAATATGAAGTCATGGCAAAGCTTATGACAAAATCTATCCCGCTGTCAGGATTATCATCATACCAGATAGCGCCCCTCTTCCATTCAAATTTCCCGTCTCTGGTACGGAAGCCCTTGGCAAAACTGAAACGGAAGGGGAACTGGGGTATGGTAAACCGTATTCCTCCGCCAAAGCTAAAGCGCATATTATCAATGCCGAAGTTGCCCTGTTTAAAGTAATCCCCCTGGACGCTTTCAACCCCGGCTGCATCAAAGAAGAAGTCTACGGCAAAAATGCCGGGCACAGCGGGGATGCGGATTTCCGCCCAGTTTTCCCAGAGGGCATATCCCTTTATGCTGTACTCGCTGTTCCATCCCCGGCCGATAAACATCCCGTCCACCGCAAGCTTGTTGGCCTCTGATATGTAAACCTTATCCTGGGTGGGCAAAATAAAGGAAAGCCCCGTATGGACGCCGAATATCACCTTGAAATTATAATTTTCAGTGACAGGAATGTTAAGGATGGGATAGAAATATTCAGCCTTGGTATCGGTCCTGATATATCTTTCAGGTTCCAGGGTAGGGATGAAACCGTAGAGGCCGAAACGCTGGTTTATGTAATAGCCTTTGGAGGGATCGTAGCTAAGATCCCGCTGATCCAGAGATGTAGAGAGCCAAAATGAAAAGGCCGGAACCGGCAGGTTATTGTTGTCCCGAAGGGTGGGATCAAAGGGAGTATAGAGATTTTCATCAAACAGGTTAATTTTAAACCCGGCCCGTATCCCGCCGCCCACGGAAAGGTTTCCCGCGGGGGTTCCCCATCGGTAACCCGTGGAAAAACCCAGGGAAAAATATAATTGATCGTACTTCATAAGGCGGGCAGCGGGAGGGGTCTTTGACGCATCATAGTATTCCTGGTAAGACTCAAACCCTGCGGGAAAGGCATAGGTTTCGTCCCCGTTCCAGCCCCACTTCGGATTGGCCATCGCCGCATACCGCTGGGTATGCTGGAAGCTAAAATCAAAGCCCCCGGAAAGGGGAAGACCAAAGATCCACCGGTGTTCGTAGGTCAGGGACAGGCCCTGGGTATCCGGGGATGCACTGACCTCCGCCCCGAGGCTGTTTCCCGATCCCCGGAGATTACGGTCATTCCATTTAAACATCCCCGATACGGGAAAGGCATCGGGGTCCGCAGTACCGGAAAAGGTAAGGCCGAACTGGATATCCGTGGTCGGCTGTTCTTCCACATCAAAGACCAGATCCATCAGGCTGTCTTCACTTCCCTGGGGAGTATCGGGGGCCACCATGGAAAAATATTGTAAATTATAAAGGTTCCGCATTGCATCATAAACCTTCGTTTTTGAGAATACATCCCCCGGTTCCAGGGGGATTTCCCTGAGAATGACGCTGGTCTTTGTTTTTTCGTTTCCCCGGACTATGATATTTTCGATATGAGCCCTGCTCCGTTCAACGATATTTATCTTATATGAGATAACCCCTTCATTACGGCTCTCTTCCCGGGCAATGGTATTAAAGATATAGCCGTTTTCATAATAGAGATCCGCCACCCGCTGAAGGTCTGCCTCCACCTTGCGGGCATTCATGGTTTCCCCGGTTTTGGAATTCACCAGTTTCGCAAGCTGTTCGGTAGGGAAAATATGGTTTCCTTCGAACGTAACCCCCCCAAAGTTGTATATCCTCCCCTCAAATATTTTAAAGGTGATGGACATATTGTTGTTACCCTTTGCGTCTGTGGTGATTTCCCTGACAACATCGGTAAGCTCCGCATCAATATAGCCCCGATCGTGGTAATACTGGACAAGGGCTTCCCGATCAACGGCAAGCTTTGCTTCCTGGAAAGCTCCATCGTTAATAAGATTTTTTGCCTTGAGAGAAAGCTGCCCCCGGAGGGTCCGGGCGGAAAAGGTGGAATTTCCCTCAAAAAGAAATTCTTTTATGGATATTTTTTGCCCTTCACTGATAAAAAAGGTAACCGTAATTGAGGCGTCATTTCCGGTCTGGGATTCGGAACGGACCGCAACATCGGGGTAGCCCTTTTCCAGGTATCTATTGATAATCGCCTGCTCGTCCACCCGTAGTTTTACCTGATTCGCCACCTCGTTTACCTTGATGGTGACCACATCCAGGAGCTCGGACCGGCGGAGCTTGCTGTTTCCCACAAAGGTGATCCGTGAAACGATGGGCCGTTCGGTCACATTAAAGCGGATAATGACCTCGCGGCCGGAGTTATCCGCCGGGACCGCGCTGGGGCTTATGACATCAAAATATTCCAGCGCATAGAGCCGCCCCTGGATATCCAGGAAAACTTCGTCATTGAAGGCTTTGCCGATAAAAGGGGCCATGATCCCCTCCAGTTCTGTTGCGCTTACATGACGCAGACCGCTAAAAACAATATCTTTTATGGGCTTTCCCTCGTACCATTCACCGGCATCCTGGGCAAAACCTGAAAATACGACAAAAACCGACAGAAAGATCATTAAACCACGGCGCATCTAAACTCCTTAAAATGACATAGTCCAGGTCCAGGTAAAAGAAACATCGCTTATAAACCAGCTTTCAGGGTGGACAGGACTCAAATTCCAGCGAAAGTTACCCAAAGGACTCTGTAAGTCTATACCAAAATCCGGTTCGAAGGTATAACCCCCCAACTCTACCTTGTTTGCGTCATACCGCGCGGACACCCCGCCCTGGATAAACATATCCGACCCAACATACTTACCTATAGAAAACGACGTATTATCAAAATAGTTACCGACCACGTTATTCCTGTCAACCGGGTCCTGAAGCCCGGTAAGCTGGAACACCGCATTTTGTACTACCTGGGTCCGGAAGGATAGCATATCCAGGCGGAGAAAGTCCCGTACTACCCGCTGCCAGCGCCTGAATATCGGGAACTGGCCCAAAATATCCGCGCCGGCAACCAGCATAAAGGCGTTGTTTACGGACCCCCCTTCCCCGGCGCCGGTTATACTCTGGCCCAGGAGGGAATTTATTTCCATCTGGGACAGGGCCGGGGTAGATTCAAAACGGGCGGTAAAGGACCGGAGGGGGGCGTTATCCACCACCATGGCTATGGTTACCGGGCCTTCACTGCTCCGGTCCCGTGTTTCCGCCCGGACGGTGAGCCTGGGATCAAAGGATTGTTCATCTTCATTGAAGGATATCATGCCGTTTCTGATATAAAAACTCCGCTCAAAGTAAAAAAGTTCTCCGTTCCGCAGCTTTACATCCCCGATAAAGGAAAAGCGCTGCGTCAGGGTGTCCGAGGTGATCCGCACCTGTGCGCCGGTATCCGCATAAGCCTGGAGTATGGGAAATTTCCGGTCGGGCCAGAGAAATTGTATTTTTTTCCCCGCGGTAACCCCAATGTCAACCACTGTCGGAATCCGCCTGATGTTGGTATCCTGCTGCCTGGCCAGGGCGGCCCGCTCCGCAAAATCCAGGCTTATGTCCGTTTGCTCAGGTATTAAATCCCCGGTAACGCTTAAGGTACGATCCTCCATGGCAATATTCATGGTCCCCGAAACGATCCCCTCGGCCAGGACCCCTGAAAGATCAAATTTAAAGGGGATTGGGGCATCCTGGGGCACTTCAATGTCAAGGCTGAAAATATTTGGAATCCACCGGTCAAAGCGGAACCATCCGGATACCATGCCCATACCATCCCCAACCGCCGCAGGCAGCGGGTCAAAGGTCATTTCATTCCCTTCGATAGTCACGGTTATGGGGACCGGCCTGATATCCTGATCAAGAAAGCGGGGCACCCGCAGGCGGATACTCTGTCCATGGGCTGTCCCAAAGAATTCCGGGTCCCCCAGGGGACCCCGGATCTGTACCGAAGCGGTGGCATATCCCCCAACCATGGTGATGTTCCTATTGGAAGGGATAAAGGCCCAAAGAGCCGGAAAATCAATATAGATATCCTGGGCCTGGGCATCTATGGTGTCCCTGGTAATGGAACCTATAACGGAACCCCGGATTGGGGATGGATTGGAGAAGCCCGCATAGAAGTCCCCGGCGTCGGAAAGGCGGAACCGAATCATGTCATTCGGCCCCCCGGTAAGGGAAAGAATATCCCTGTCCCGTGAAAAGACAAAAACAAAGGGATCATAGGATTCTTTTGTATCAAAGCGGATGTGCCCCAGGTTTAAGGTACCCTCCAAGGAATCCAGGACCTGGGGCAGGTTAAACCATGAATCAACAGGCTTAAATTCGGAATCCGCCCCAAAGGATATATCAATATTCCTTCCCGCGGCGGTTCCCCGGATCCGGCCCCGGGCCTCTGCCCGGGCATCCTTTCGGTTTACCCGCAGAGCGGGTATGTCCGCTTCAATATTGCCATAACTGAGATGCAGGCCCGTAAGGAAGAATTCTTCGTTGTCCAGATGTGCGGAGACCGAAGCCTCAACATCGGTATTCTGATTCCGGGCAGTCAGGGAGGTAAGATTTATATCCGCATAATAGGAATCTATGCTGTTCCATGAAAAGCGGATATCCCCGTTGGCAATGGCCCCCCGGGCATTGTCCACGAACCGGGCAAGCTGCATACCGGTTCCGAAGAGGCTCAGATTCAGATGGCGCGTTTCCCAGGAAGCTTCTGCGGTGTACAATTCGGTACCCATATCATTGGAAATATTGAGCTGTCCCCGGATATCCGTATAATCCCGGTTCCAGAAAAGATTTGCCCTGCCTGTCAGGGCGCCCCTGCCATCGTCAAAGAAAAACTCATCAAGACCCGCCCCATTCTGATCCGCGTTTCCGGAAATCCGCAGCAAAGAAGCGGGGGAGCCCGGAGTGGCCAGGCCGGTAAGTTCAATCCGGTTAATATCAAAGGACCAGAATGTAGGGGAATTATAACGCAGGGATGTGGAGAGCCGAAGCCGGGCAACCTGTCCCCTAAAGGGAATGGGAATATCGTTGGCCACTATATATCCGGAATAGCCTCCGGTACCGGCGGCGCTGATAGCGGCCTGTAGTCCGTAGGAACCCTGGATACTTAATTCCCGCCGGTCCAGAAACACCCCCGCAAACTGATAGGACATATCCCTGAAGTTTGCGGAAAGGGAAAAGGTCAGATCCATGGGATTGGAAAAATCAGCGCGCCCCGTGAACCGGAAAGCGTTGTCCGCCCATATAAGCTGACCATCGCTCAGTTCAAAACGGCGATCCGTACCGGAAACAGAAAAGAGGCCGATGATATCCCGGCCTCCCTCATAAGCAATAAGCAGCCGGGGGACATTATAGGACACATGTTTAAAATCGGTACTGATGAATATTTCGGTGGTGATCGAAATATCATTGGAGATATCCTCCGCCCGGGGGGGGAGTTCCGGTTCCATGGCAAAGGGCTTGAGCATGCTGCTTAAGTCTGCGGCGGAAAAGGAATCCAGCAAAAAACGCGCCTCAATTTGCGAGTTTTTATCATCAAAGGCCCCATCCAGGGACAGGCTTGACAGGCTTACCTGTTCATAGGATTCCATATCCCGGAACCGCAGGGCGGAAGCGGCAAAGGTGTACCCTTCGGTCTCCCGGCGCAGCGACAGGTCCAGTGCGGAAAGATCCACATCCCCCACCCTTATGGTTTCCCCAAAGATGCTGATCTCCCGCCCCTCCGTGGTGACGCTTAGATCGGCGTTCAGAACCTCTTCCCCCTGCTTTGCAAGACTGAAGTCCGAAACCGACAGGGTCCCGTTTGGGGCGAAGGGTTTAAGGCCGATCCCCCCCTGAAAATTAATATCCCCCCGCTTAATTTTGAGGGAAAGCCGGTCAAAGCGGACATATTCTTCGTCCCCCCCGGCCTTGATTGCAAAGGAAAAACCCGCCATGGGAAGATTTTTAGGGATCGCCCCCGAGAGATCGGCGGTGTAGCCAATCTTTCCCGATGAGTCCATTTCAAAAGAAGCCTCCCCGGCGCCCCGTATGGCCAGCCAGGAATTGATGGATTTCCAGTCCCCGGAAAAGCTCACCAGATCCCCGGGAGTAAAATCTTCGCACCTAAAAAAAGCCCTCATGTGCCGGGAACTGAGATCGTAATCCATGGAAAGGTCCAGAGGGGAACGATCATTTGTTTTCCGGACCTCCACACGGTTATCCCGGAGGCTTATCCCCAGTCCAAATGAACTTGTTCTAAAGTAATCCCCCGCAATAAACGGAAAGGTGACAAGCACATTCCCGTCCTTAAAATCGTCACCGATGGAGCCGCTCAATCGGCCCGGCATTACCAGATTCCGGAGAAAGCCCCCCGACTCAGGCAGGGAGGCGGCGGCACTCCATTTGCCCTGTACCGCAATCCGCCCATTTTTGACCGATGCGTCAAAATTCACCCTGTCGAGGCTGAAAACCCCGCCCTTTGTTATGATGAACTTGCCATTCCTGATCCGGAAAAGCACATCCTGGGGGATCCATTCGGCGATACTGCGGGCAGATGCCCTGTTCTTTGGCTCCCGGGATAAAAACAGATCCAGCAGATCCCGGTCCCGTTCAAAATCAAAATTGACAAGGGGCCGGTCGATCCGTATAGCACGAATGGCTTCCGGTTTTTTTTGGATCAGCTCCCTCAAGGACCAGGAAATGCGTAAACGGGAAAGGGAGAGTACCGTCTCATCATCAGCGCCGCCATCCATACTACCGGCGCCGCCATCCATACCACCCGCGCCGCCATCCATACCACCCGCGCCGTAAACCCGGATATTGCGGATATCCAGGCCCCCCAGCAGAGAGGGCCCCATGGATGCGTATTCTATCCTGCGGCCGGTATAATCCTCGGCCATCCGGATAAGCCCATCCCGAAACTCCCCCATCCGGAACTGCATGGCTGCCCAAAGGGGCCGCAGGCCCAGGAAAGTAGCCGTAACAAGGATTGCAAAAATGAGAATATGAAATGTTATATGAAACCGGCGGGGGCCTTTTTTACCTTCGCCAATCCCGGATTCAACAAAATCTGACACCAATCATCCTTAATCTAACAAACATACCATTCCATTATAAGTATCGGAATATTGGGGGTATAATTGTATCTTACCCCTTAATATGGTATGAAAAAGCATGAACATCATACGCAATTTTGTTGTTTTTGAAGGCGGGGACGGGAGCGGAACCACGACTCAGCTCGAACTGCTCCGCCGGCGTTTTGATCCGCCGCCCGGCAGCCCTTCCCTGCCTGGGCAAAAGCCCTTGCTTTACCCCACCTTTGAGCCCACCGATGGTCCCGTGGGCAGGCTTATCCGTTCCGGTCTCAGGGGAGAAACAAAGCTGCGCTTCGATACCCTGGCCCGGCTCTTTGCGGCAGACCGGAACGAGCACCTCCATGCGGCCGGAGGCGTCCTGGAACGGGCAGGCCGGGGTGAACTGGTAGTTTCCGACCGCTATGTTCCCTCCTCCCTGGTGTACCAGGGTATTGAATGCGGGGATGAACTCCCCCTGCTCCTCAACAACGCCTTCCCCATTCCGGAACTCATCCTTTTTTTCGACCTTGACCCCGAAATTGCCCGGCAGCGGATCAAAAACCGGCCGGAGCTTGAAATCTACGAATACCTGGATTTCCAGATAAAAGTACGGGACCGCTACCGGTCTTTACTCCCCCTCTTCCGGTCCCAGGGCTCCCGTGTGGAAACCATCGACGCTTCAAAAGCGCCGGAAGAAGTGGCGGAAGAAGTGTGGAGGGCGATTCAAAAAATGCCGATAATTCATACTAATGGGTAGGCTCAGGACCATCGGCATTATTTTACTCATAACCCTTTTCCCCGTAACGCAGCTTTCCGCTTATTTTGTGGAGTACAAGGAGCAGTACTATAAGCTCTACCATCTGCACTATATCCAGTACCCCGATGACACTATGGAAAATATCTACTGGCTGGAAAAGGCTGCAAAAGCGGATTTTGCCAACCCCCTCTATGCCCTCGCCCTTATCGAAAACGAGAAAGAGTGGGAAAAGTACCGCTATCTCTTTATGATGCACGTAAACCTCAAGCTTATCGAACAGTACCTCTACCTGGGAAACAAGTGGAACAAGCGGAACGCTTATTTCTACAACGCCCCCTGGAAGGAACAGAACCTGAAAAGCCTTGAGACTGCGGAAACCTGTTACCGTACCGCCCTGTACTACTGGCAGGAGGCCGGCGAATGGGCCGCCAAAGCCCAGGAAAACCGCTTTCGGTTTATCAACCTGGAAAAAGTCCAGTTCTGGGAGGACGAAGCGGGCCGCATGGAAACAGGCGCCCTTAACTACGAAAAGACCATTACCCGGGAACTGGCCCTTTTGCAGCAGGTCCGGGAAAAATTTGAAGCAATGGATGAGAATACCTATTAGGCACAGCTAAATTTCCCTTTTTTGTTGCATTTGTCATTTTCATTAAAGCGCCACATACCCCAATGCCCTATATATCATATCAAATTTGATCGAATTTGATATTGACAAGTAACAGAAAATGGGGTACATTATGGGAGTAACGTATGTAGTAAAGACATCAAAAAAGCTGGGCAAAATTATCCGGGATATGCCGCCCAATGCGGTGAAAACCCTGGTCCGGCTGATTGATGATCTCGGGGAGTCAGGTCCCATCCGGCCTGAGTATCCAAATTACAGTAAGCTCGGTGCGGTAACCTATCATTGCCATTTGGCGTATAGCTGGGTTGCCTGTTGGCGATGCAAAAAGGGCGAATATATCGTGGAGGTAGAGTATGTTGGTAGCCGTGAAAAGGCCCCCTACTGAATTTGTTATGCAGGGGAATGTGCCGGAGAAATATATCAATCTGTTAAAAAAAGATTATGGCTCCGGTGTAACCGTAAAAAACGACGATGATGAATATGAAATCGCAACCGAGGCGGCCTGGTACAAAGAATTAAAGGCAAAAGAAACCCCCGGCGGCAACCTTCGTTTTTACCGGCGCCTGCACAAAATGACCCAGCCGCAGTTGGGAGCTTTATTGGAGGTCTCCAAACAAAAGATCTCCAATATGGAAAACGGCATCATCCCCATAAGCCGGCAGACCGCCCTGAAACTTGAGAAGATATTCAAGGTCCGGGCGGGCAGGTTTATTTGACAGCCCTGATAATATCGAAACTGTTCCTGGATTTAAGCGCCCCAAGGCTCCCCCGCAGGAGCGGGTTCTTGGGTATGTACCCCTCGCAACGAATCATAACTTTTCCTGAAAAAATTTAAAAATTTGTAAAAAAACTATTAAATTTCAATTATTTTTTTGATATATTAAGTAAAAATTAAGGATGAGGTGGTACCATGGCTGTTAATATAGCGATTAACGGGTTTGGACGGATTGGGCGGCTGGTTTTTTCCCGGCTCCTGGGCGATAGGGCATTCGAAATTGTTGCAATCAATGACAGCGCAAGTGGAATGGATTGCGGCGCCAAACCCGAATTGCTGGCCTGGCTTTTGAAATATGAGACCCCCCGGGAGGGGCGCCCTATTGGGGATACGGTACAGTCCGGCCCGGACTTTATCAGTCTAAAGGGCAAAAACATCAAAACCCATTCTGAAACTGATCCTTCAAAGCTTCCCTGGAAAAAACTCAAGGTGGATCTGGTCCTGGACTGCACTGGTCTTTTTGCCTCAAAGGAACAGGCCGCAGCCCATCTTGCCGCAGGGGCCAAAAAGGTCTTTCTTATCCCGCCATCCGCCGCTTATCCCCTCATCGTTTATGGAATAAACGAAAAAAACATTACCCCCACAGACCGGATAATCTCCGCTCCCTCCCCCGCCCTCAGCAGCCTTGCTCCCCTGGTCAGGGCACTGAATGATTTTGTCCCCATCCGGTCGGGCATCCTGACCGCTGAATCAGGCAGCGCGGCCATTGCCGCAGATATAAGCAGCTTGCTCCCCGAATTACAGGACAAACTGATCGGTTCTCCGGCAGTCACAGGCGGCGGTTCGACCGCCCTGCTTACGGCGGTGGTTAAAGGCAAAAATATTACCGCAGCGGCTATCAACAAGGCCCTGAATACAAAGATTGAAGGCGCCCGGACCCTGGTCCTGAGCGCCGGTGAAGATCTGTATCAGGTCCAAATCCTTACCCGGTACGGCAGTGAGGATGCCTATGCCGCCGTTCTGGTAAAAACCCTTAAATACCTGGTAGAACCCAAGTCCGACGGTCCGGCAAAACCGGAGACAAAAAAGCCCTCCGGGGGCGCAAAATCTGCCAATCCGGTCTTGCCAAGGAAGCCGCTGATAAACTTCCCCAAATAATGCTCAAGTTTTCCATTTCTTGTGCCGAAAAGGTATATGACTAGACGGATTCCGGAAATGAAAAATCCGCGGTTCTGAGTTTCCGGGACTGTTTAATCAACAAAGGCAAGGATGCCTTTGAAGACACTTCAAGGAGGATGACATGATCATCAACCACAACCTCTCGGCTATGTTCGCCGACCGCTCTCTCAAAGTTACCCAAAACGTACTCACCAAGGATATGGAAAAGCTCTCTTCCGGGCTCCGTATCAACCGCGCGGGAGATGATGCTTCCGGGCTCGCGGTCTCCGAAAAAATGCGGAGCCAGGTCCGGGGCCTCCACCAGGCTTCCGCCAACGCCGCCAACGGCATTTCCTTCATTCAGACCAGTGAAGGATTCCTCCAGGAAACCCAGGACATCATACAGCGGATTCGGGAACTGGCGGTCCAGTCTGCCAATGGGATCTATTCCGAGGAAGACCGGATGATGATTCAGGTTGAAGTTTCCCAGTTGGTTGATGAAGTTGACCGGATTGCCAGCCATGCCCAGTTCAACGGCATGAACATGCTCACCGGCCGCTTTGCCCGTGAAACAGGGGGAAATGCCATTACCGCCTCCATGTGGTTCCATATCGGCGCCAATATGGATCAGCGGGAACAGGTGTTTATCGGTACCATGACCAGCGCAGGCCTCGGAATCCGCAACATCGGGGATAACAGCTTTATCACCCTGGAAACTATGGACGGCTCCAACCGGGCCATCGGGACCATGGACAAAGCCATCGAGATCATCAACAAGCAGCGGGCGGACCTGGGAGCCTACCAGAACCGGCTGGAACACGCCATTGTCGGCCTTGACATCGGCGCCGAAAACCTCCAGGCCGCTGAATCCCGGATTCGGGACACTGATATGGCGAACCAGATGGTGTCTTACACCAGGGACCAGATCCTCAGCCAGGCCGGGACCGCCATGCTGGCCCAGGCCAACCAGCGGACAACTTCGGTCTTGCAACTTCTCCAATAAAGCGTTATAGTTTAATGTAATGGGGAACCTCGAAAGGGGTTCTCCATTTACAACGTTTTTTGACAAACACCCTTCGTGTACGACGGCGCGGAACGATTCTTTAGTAATAAATGACCGTTTCGCTCCGTATCCGGTAGGCCGGGAGGAATGGCGCGAACCTCTTTCCGGTTTTACCGTCCGTGCGGTGCGGCTTTTGGCTATGGATAGCCTTTAGCATATCAAACGCAAGGAGGGTAATATGATAATTAATCACAACATGAGCGCCCTGTACGCCAACCGTGAACTCGGTGTGACCCAGGGCGATGTGTCCAAGAGTATTGAAAAGCTCAGTTCCGGTCAGCGGATTAACCGCGCCGGGGACGATGCTTCCGGGCTCGCGGTCTCCGAGAAAATGCGGAGCCAGATCCGGGGCCTCAACCAGGCCGAGCGCAATATTCAGAACGGTGTATCCTTTATCCAGACCACTGAAGGTTATCTTCAGGAGTCCCAGGATATCCTGCACCGCCTTCGGGAGCTGTCGGTTCAGTCCGCCAACGGTATCTATACCGATGAGGACCGGATGCAGATCCAGGTCGAGGTTTCCCAGTTGGTCGATGAAGTCAACCGTATTGCGAGCCATGCTCAATTTAACGGAATGAATCTTCTGACCGGGGCCTTTGCCCAGAATTCTGTAACCAACAGAACGATGCAGCTCCAGGTCGGGGCCAATATGGATCAGAATGAAAGTATCTATATCGGAACCATGACCGCCCAGGCTCTTGGACTTACAAACGCTCAAGGTGAGGCCGGTGGTTTTTCCATTAGTACCCCCGAGGAAGCAAATCAGGCTATTGGAACTGTGGATTCCGCCTTACGGCTGATTTCCAAACAGCGGGCCGATCTCGGCGCCTACCAGAACCGGTTTGAAATGGCTTCCGAAGGCGTTGCCATTGCGGCTGAAAATCTTCAGGCCGCTGAATCCCGGATTCGGGATGCGGATATGGCATCGGAAATGGTCAAATACACCAGGGATCAGATTCTGTCCCAGGCGGGGACTGCCATGTTGGCCCAGGCCAATGTGCGGACCCAGTCGGTGCTTCAGCTCTTAGGCTAGCCTACTGGCTAATTTCAGATTACAGATGCGTATTAAGAGACTTCTGGACGTCGTCTTTTGAAACGCGGGACGAGGAAGCCGCGCCCTTCCCCGCCCCTTTTTAGACAAGAACGCCTGATATTTCAGGCGATATACATATCCCGTCAAGGATGACGGATTTTTAAAGGTTGGAGAAAAATTTTCGTTTTTCTCCCGGCAAGTTTAAGCGAAACTTAAACTTGCATACACGGAGGTAGCACCATGAGTATAGCCATAGCCCCTGCGGGTAACAAAACTCAACAGGAAATCCCCCAGGGACACAGAACTGCGCGTATTGCACAGGCCCATGCGGCGGAAATCAAAGCCGCGGCTTTTCAGAAATTTGAATCATCCCTGCCGGGAAACCGAAAGCCCGGTGAGAAGCCTCTGGAAATCAGCCAAACAGCCGCAAATCTTGAACAGATCAGCCTTGCGTTCGATAAAAAACTCAAATTCGTGGTGGATCATGAATCCCATGAAGTAATTGTCAAGGTTATCGACAGCGCAACCGATAAGGTGATTAAGGTGCTGCCGCCCGAAGAATTACAGCGGCTCCACAGCAAGATTAAAGAAACCATTGGTTTTTTGTTTGACGAACGGGTATAACCGGGGACCTGGGCTGTAAGCCGGTCTAGCCCGGGGACGCGTCCTGGGAGGGGAATTCAGGGTATGTCCGATATTTATGTGCCGGGTGTAAAAAGCCGGTTTGATACCGAAAAACTCATTGACGGCCTGATGAAGGTCGAACGGATTCCCAGGGACCGTACCGAAAAAAACATCGAGAGTCTGGAATCCCAAAAGACCTACTGGCAGGAAATCGGCAGGCGCATAAATACCCTCAGGGACAGCGCCCGGCTTCTCTATTCTTTTCAGAATCCCTTTAATGAACGGATCGGAAATTCCGCCGACAGCTCGGTTATTACCGCCACCGCAACACGGGAAGCCGTTGAGCGGGACTATCGTTTTACCGTAAAACAGATTGCCCAGGCGGACCGGTTTTTGTCCCGGCCCCTGGAGGATAATTTTAAGGTTGACGCCGGGACTTATACCTTTTCCGTGGGAAAGGATGAGGTTTCCTTTGCCTTTAAGGGCGGCAGCCTGAAGGAATTTACCGATACCCTGAACCGCCGGGGCAAGGACAAAATCGGCGCCGGCCTTATCGCCGTTGAACGGGGCGCCAAATCCCTTTTAATTGAATCGAAGGTTACCGGCGCCGAAAACCGTCTGGTTTTCTCCGGTGATGCTGAAACGCTGGCCCTTAATACCGGTATGGTGGAACAATCAAGGGATTCCCGCCGGGACATCGCCTTGAATGCCCGGGACCTTAAACAGGTGTCCGACCCTAATCTGATAAATGTCGAAGAAGACACCCTCCTGGTAAAGGCCGGGGCTTCCGCATCCATACCGGTTAGTCCGGCGATCCAATCCGCCCCCGCACTGGTACTGCAATTTGAAACCGCGGTGAACAGTAAATCCTCTGATGACCCATCCGCCGCGTCCGGGGAACCAACGGGGCCGCTTATTCCCTCCGCCGGGAGTGTGACCTACAAGGGGATCACCGTCGAAAATGATCCCACCTCGGTGACCATGCCCAACGGAAAGGCCCCTTCTCCCCCGCCGCAGCGGGTGGACGATCTCCGCTCAATCACCCTGACCTTTTCCGACGGCAGTACCGCGGCCCTCTCCCCGATAAACGATTCCCCGGAATTCAGTTCCGCACAGTACCGGCTCCAGGATGTTGCCGGGGGCAAGTCCGTTTCTTCCATAAATTTAACCAACCGGAACACCCACCGGGATATTTCCATCCGCAATATCGGGATCTTTGACCCCGATGCCCCGACAGGTTTGGCTCCCACGAACGCCATTTCCACCGCCCAGGATGCGATTGTCAATATGGATGGGATTGAGATAAAACGGCCCGCCAATACCATTGACGACCTGATACCGGGGGTTACCCTTACGGCACGGGGCTCCTCGGACCGGCCGGTGATCCTGGGAATACAGAGCGACCGGGAGCAGATCAAGGAATCGATCATCTCCCTGGTAGGGAATTACAACCGGCTTGTGGCGGAAGTCAATGTGGTAACCCGGAACGACGCCCAGATCATCGAGGAACTGAGTTACCTCTCCGATGATGAGCGGAATGAAATGAAAAAACGCCAGGGGGCTTTCTCCGGGGATATCACCCTGAACCAGTTCAAGAGCAGCCTCCAACGGGCCGTCTCAACCCCCTACCTTACCCAGTCGGAACAGGACCTTACCCTCCTTGCCCAAATTGGCATCGGGACCGATGTCAGGCGTTCCGGGGCCGGTTACGATGCAAGCCGCCTGCGGGGCTATCTTGAAATTGATGAAAAAACCCTGGACGCGGCGCTGGAAACAAAGCTTCCCGCCATACAGCAGCTCTTTGGTTACGATACCGACGGGGATCTTATCATTGATTCCGGGGTGGCATTCGCCGTGGACAGCCTGACCAAGCCCTATGTGGAATCCGGGGGCTTTATTTCCCTTAAAACCGGGACTATCGACTCCCGGATCAGCCAGGATAAACGGCGTATCGACACCATGGAGCGGCAGCTTGCGGCCAAGGAATCGGCCCTCAAGGTTCAGTACAGCCAGATGGAAGGGGCCTACAGCCGCATGGAGTCAATGTCATCATCGCTGGATAATTTTAGCCGGCAAAACAGCAATAGCAATAACAGGTAGAAGCGCAAGGGGAATGATTGCGAATGACCATATGTATTAACGGGAAAAAAGCGGATATCATACTGGAAAAAGAAAAAACCATTGGGGATGTCCTTGCGGGGCTTGATGACTGGCTCCGGGGATCAGGGTACTGCCTGAGCGGCCTTGAAACGGATGGCGAACGGGCGGATATCCTTTCCATGGACAGCTTCTTTGAAATGGAACTGACGGGTATTGAAAAACTGAATATTATAACCAGTTCCTGGACAGGCCTCGCGGCGGAAGCCCTGTTGGATCTGCTGCAAAATATTGGGGATTATGAAATGGCGGACTTTGAAGAACGGAGCCGCTTCAAAAACGCCTGGGAAACTCAGGCCGCTTCCCATTTTTTACAGGAACAGATCCCCGATATATACGGGCTTGCGGAAAAAACCTTTTCCGGCTTGGGGATGCCCTCCACGGAATTGCGGAAAATTCTTGAGGAACGGCTCTGGGAACTGGAAAATCCCCGGAGGGAAATCAACAACTCAGGGCACCTTATCAAAGGGATTGCGGCCCGGCTTGAGGAGCTCCCCCTGGATATTCAGACCGGTAAGGACGGTCGGGCTGCAGAAACAGTTCGGATCTTCTCGGAAATTGCTGAAAAACTGTTCAGGCTCTTTAATTTATTAAAAATAGAAGGATTTAATGCGGAAACCCTTACGGTAGATGACATTCCGATCTATACTTACATAGAGGAGTTTGGATCCGCATTGAAGGAACTTCTGGCGGCCTATGAGTCCAGAGATGCGGTTTTAGTAGGCGATCTTGCGGAATATGAATTGGCGCCCCGGCTGCTTAAATTTTATTCCGCAATTAGTAACCCCGCCGTATCGTCCGTCTAGGGAGAAATTATGGGCAGTATGAAAATACTTTCCAGCGTCATAGAAAACATCATCTTTGTGATCATCGTGGTGATGATTATCGGTATTCTTATCGTTGTTAATAAACTCAGGAAAAAGGGGAAGCTCAATTCGCCATCCCTGGGGGACAGTGAATTCAGCGCCAATGCCCAGGGCGCCGGTAAAAACAGCGACTTTTCCCTGCGCCGCTTTGCCTGTTCCACAGGATTGGACAAGAATCAAACCAGGATGCTGGAGTTTGTCTTAAAGAATGATGAAGTAACTGATCCCGCAGAATCACTCCGGGCCCCCGAACTCCTCGACCGTCATTTTAAGAAAGCCTATCAGACCATTACCGATGGCACAGCCAAACCGGATACCCAGGAACGGCTTGCTTTGCTTTTCTCAATCCGGAATATTTTGGAAAACAGCAATATCACTTCCACCCGCCAAATTGCGGAAAATACCGATACGGTTATCACCGTAGGGAAAGAGAGCTATACCAGCAGGGTACTTTCCGCAAAAGGAAAGAACCTGGTGGTAGAAAATCCCCGGAACTCCGGGGGCGAGAGCGTCAAGCCGGAGCGGAACAGCAGGGTAACCCTTTCTTTCTTTGCCCGGTCCGAAAAGGGGTTTTCTGTGGAAACCCAGGTTGTGGGAATCGAAGAGTCCGAGGATGTGTCAAGGCTGCGCCTGGCCCATTCAAACCGGCTGCAGTACCAGTCTAAACGGCAGTTCCTCCGCAAACAGACGGCGATCCCTGCGGATTTCTACCTTGTGCGCCTGGAAAATATTGAGAAAGAGAAAAAATTGGTGGTAGAGAAGGAGAAACTAAGCGGTAAAATTATGAATATCTCCATCGGGGGCTGCGCCATACAAACCAATAGTTCCATCGCCTCAGGAGTCAGGCTTAAAATTGAATTTTCTCCTACAACGGCCCTGAAAGCCGCGGTGCTGGGGCAGGAACCGCGGACAAATCAGAATGGGACAACCATGGTGATGCATATTAAATTCCTTAAAGTTCCCCGTAAATCCATGAATGCCATCAATGCCTTGGTATTTGAGTACAGCGACGGCTAATATGCCGATAGTAAAAACCTCATCCCCGGAAGAAACCTTAGGGTTGGGGGAACGGCTTGCCCCTTACCTGCGTCCGGGCAGCGTCGTTGCCCTGCGGGGAGGCTTGGGGGCAGGCAAGACCTGTCTCGTCAAGGGAATAGCCCGGGGGCTTGGAATAACAGACGAAGTAACCAGCCCTACCTATACCATCGTTTCCGAATATGCGGGGGGCATTCCCCTTTATCATATTGACGCCTACCGTCTTACGGGGGATGATGATTTTGCCGGTCTGGGGGGTGAAGAAATTCTCTACGGCAGCGGGATTTCAGTCATTGAATGGAGCGAACGCCTCCCCCGCTCCCTGCCGCCTGAGGCTATTACCATTGATATTGAAATATGCGGCGGGGAAAATCGTACTATCCGCATCACCGGAGTGGATGCCGGGACGGAGCTTGCATAATGAACATCCTCGCCATTGATACGGCCGCCAATGTTTTGTCCGTGGCCCTGTCTGTAAGCCGGGCCGACAGTAATCCTGAGCAGCGCTGGTATTTTGAAGCCGATGCGGGGCTGCGGCATTCGGAAATTCTTATGGACATGGCGGACATGCTCATGAAACAGGGAGGGCTTCAGCCTGCGGAGCTTGACCTTGTGGCCTGTATGAAGGGCCCCGGTTCCTTTACGGGTCTCAGGATAGGCTTTTCCGCAGCCAAGGCCCTGGCCCTGGCCCTGGAAATTCCCTTCATCCCCATCCCTACCCTGGACTGCATGGCCGCAAGCTATTCCGCATGGCCGGGCATCGTGGTCCCCGTAATCAATGCAAAAAAACAGCGTTTCTTTACCGCCCTGTACCGGGGGGGAGTGAAAATTACAGATGACAGGGACGCCGATGCTGCGGCCATAGCGGCCCTCCTCTCCAAAGCGCTTGCTTCTTCCGTACTTATCACCGGCCCTGATGCGCCGCTCCTTAAGGACGAACTGGTTAAGCTTATCCCGGTGGGGATCCATATCGACCCGGCATGCCGGAAAGGCCGGGCCATGGAATTGCTGGAGCTTGCAAAAAAAAACATTGGGACGGATACCGGGGAGAATAATTTTTTTGCCGGACCGGAATATTTACGGAAAAGCGACGCGGAACTTAATAATTAATCTAACGTAGTTTTTAAGGAGGAATATATGAAACAGCGCATCAAATTGGATCAGGGATGGCAGCTCTCTGCCCCCAAAAAACAGGGTTGGCTGGATATAGAGGCCATGCCCATGGGGGTTCACGAAATCCTCCACAGCAAGAAACTTATCACCGATGATTTTCTTATCGGTGAAGGGGAAAGCCTCAAGTGGGCGGCCGAACAGGACTGGACCTATCGCTGCACCTTTAAGACTCCGGAAGCGGGTGTTCAAACGCCGGGGGCCGCGAAGCCGGCCTTCCTGTATTTTGAACAGCTGGACACCATTGTCACCGTGGTCCTTAACGGCAAGGAAATCGGCCGGGGAGAGGATATGTACATTTCCCTCCGCCTTGAGGTAACAGGAAAACTAAAAACAGAAAATCTGCTGGAACTCCATTTTCAATCTCCCTACACTTACATGAAGGAAAACCCCCTGCCCCCCGAATGGGAAGGCAAAATGACCCCCTGGAAGGTGCTGCGGAAACCCATAACGGATTTTTCAAATTATCTGGGCGCCCAGCCCTACCTCACCCTTATGGGGGTATTCGGAAATGTTTATCTGGAACTGACCGACGGCTGCGAATTAACAGCGGTTGACACAGAAACACTGTTGAGTAACGGGTACCACATCGGCGCGCTGGCCCTGAAGGTGGAGGTGAGCGCGGCGGAGGATGTCTGCGCCCGGATCAGCATTTTCGATCCCAAAGGGAAAAAGGCCGGTTCCGCGGAATTGAGTTTTCCAAAAGGAAAGAAGGAAACCGAAGGCAGCATAGGGATCAACAACCCCGCACTGTGGTGGCCCCGTGGATACGGTCCGCAGAATCTCTACACGGTGGAAACAAAACTGATCCGCCGGGACAGCGGCGAAGAACTGGACAGCTCTACCCGGAAGCTGGGCTTTCGGGAATTAAAAATCGATATCAACTTTGATCTCCGGGTGAACGGCCGGAAGGTCCGCATGTGGGGTTCCAATCTGGCGCCCATTGACGGCAAATCCCACCGGTGGAACGGAGAGCGGGCAAAGACCATCCTGGACCTTTTTGAAATGGCCAACATGAACACCCTGCGGATATGGGGCGAAGGGGAACCCTACGCCGATGAACTCTACGAAGAGTGCGACCGGCGGGGCATCCTGGTGTGGCAGGAATTCTTCGGTTCCTACGGCATGCTTCCCGACACCCCCGCGTATCTTTCCCTCTGCAGACAGGAAGCGGAGTACCAGATCCGGCGGCTCAAACACCACCCCTGTATTTTTATGTGGTGCGGCGGCAACGAAGTGGTTATGGGCGGCGAATACGATCACCCCGGCGAAAAAGTTATCGGCCTGGAACTCTACACCAGGATGTTTCCCGAAATCTGCGCCCGCCTGGACCCGGGCCGTTTCTTCCATATCACCTCCCCCTACGGCGGGGCCTTTGCCAACGACCCTCGTACCGGCGACAGCCATGGGTACGAGATGTGGTGGTATGTGCCGGGCATGGAATATCCCGTGGCCTTTACCGAACACATGCGGGTTTCCGGCCCGGCCCTGAAAAGCGTTAAGCGCTGGATTCCCGAAGACAAACTCTGGGACAGGGATTTTGTGGACGCCACCTACCCCTCCAAACGGCAAAAGGATCTGATGCCCGCGGCCTGGTTCCACCGGGTGGGAAATTCCCTGGACACCAAGTCGGGCCCGGTCCACGAATTCCGGGACGCCGATACCCCCTACGAATTGGCCTACAAGTACGCCGCGGCCCACGCAAAATCCTTTAAAAACGGGATCAAGCGCAGCCGCATGGGGCGGCCTTCCTGGTCCGGCAAAAACCGGATCTCCAACGCCCACCTGATCTGGAAGTTTGCCGACACCTGGCCCCTGATCTACAGCGGCATTGTGGATTACTACCTGGAACCCTTTATCCCCTACTACGAGGCAAAACGCAGTTACGAGCCGGTGATCTGCTGTTTCGACATCCGGGATTCCATTACCCTCTGGCTCGTGAATGACAGTATTACCGACAGTTCCGGCACGCTGGAATACGGCCTCTTTACCCCCCGGACCAATCAGTTTCCGGAACTGCGCAAAATTAACGCCGCAATCGCCGCAGGACAATCTGCGGAAATTATTACCCTTGATGACTTCGGCCAGTTCCGTTCGGAAAACATCCTCTACGCCCGTTATACGGACAAAAAACGCGGCATTGATTATATCAACCTTGATTATGTGGATGTTGAACGGCGGCTTATCTTCCCGGAGGCAAAACTCAGTATTACTGTGCAGGGGGATGTGCTCACGGTTACTACCGATCAATTTGCCCGCTGTGTGGAACTTTCAGGCAATGACAATGGTGATGAATTCGGTTTTTACTTTGAGGATAACTACTTTGATCTGCTGCCGGGGATAGCGAAAAAGATCCGTATTAACGGCCGACATAAAGCGGGGACGATCAGCGCCAAGGCCCATTTTTCGCCTCATGCTGTCACGGCGCGTTATACCATAAAGTAAGGGATGGAGACGGAAGTAAAAAAGGCCGGCCTTTGCACGCCGGCCTTTTTTAGTTTCCTACCAGTCGAGTTTCATATCCACCGGGCCGGGAATAACGCCTACAAAGTTAAGGCGCCGTTTTGCCTCGGCATAGACTTCGGGGGACAGGGGGCCTTTTTCGGCAGCCTTGATGTTATCTTCAAGATGGGCAAGCTGTTTGGTTCCCACCATAACATTGGCAAGGCCGGGATGGGTCATGGCATAACGGATAAAGAACTGATCCTTGGTTTCCCCCGGTTCAAACAATTCCGCAATGCGGGAAACGTTAAACCGTTCATCGTACACGGGGGTGTACTGTTTCAGCGCTCCCCGGGCCACGATGCCCGTACCGTAAGCGTCATATGCCTTCTGGATCACATCTTCGCTTAAGCGGGTCATGCAGCCGTATACCAATTGGATCACTTCAAATTCCGGCCATGCGGCAAAACGCAGGATGGAATTATATCCATAAGTTGCGGGGAAGCCGTAAAACTCCGGCCCCTTATTGCAAATTGTGGCGCCGATATGCAGGATCTTTCCGGCCTTCTTGATTTCCCGCAGGGTTTCCCACACTTCCCCGGCGGGCCCGCCGGGAAGGTATTCGGGAATGACCCCGTGGATCTGCATGATATCAATATGATCGGTTTTCATCAGCCTTAAACTTTCGTCCACATTATCCAGTACCGTTTGACGGTCAAAGGTATACATGGGGCCGATGCCGGTCATATTGTCGCAGCATTTTGTAGCCAGTACATATTCATCGCGCCGTTTTGCAATGGTGCTGCCGATGTAAATTTCCGCCTTGGGATATTCCGGGGAGGTATCAATGTAATTGATACCCCGGTCCAACACGCCGTTTAATACCTTGCCGGCGGTCTTTTCATCCACCAGGCGGATTTCCATGGTACCGAATCCCAGGGGAGTGATCTTAAGCCCTGTTTTTCCAAATGCTCGTTTCTGCATTTCACGTTCCCCTTATTTCTTGTTCCGGGAAATGATGGATTCAATCTGGGGTATGGTATTCTTAAAGACCTGGTCGGCGCTGATTTCCCCCATGGCCGCCTTGTCCGCTTCCGCCCAATACAGGTTGAGTATTTCGGCGGTATAGGTAGGTACGTTCAGCCAGATATTCGGGTGTAGATCGGACCAGCTGAGGATCTTCTTAAGCTGGGCAACGTCAAACAGGGAGGGATTCCCCGAGGTCATATTGTCCACCATTTGATCCATGGAGAACTTGGGGTTCTTTTCCGCGGTAAAGGTAACGTTCTTCATGGGGATACCTTCGGTGGTAAAGTAACGGAGATACTTGTAGGTTTCTTTGGCATTGACCGTGGAAGCTCCGATGCTGTAGAAACGGTTATCCGCATAGGTGTAACCGGGGCGGCCGTTGTTCCTGGCTACGGGCACCGTGGCAAAGGTGGTTACAAAGTCATGGGGGAAATCCTTGGTCTGGGAAATCTGGGGAATGATGTTGGTCAGCATAAGGAGCATGCTGGCCCTGCCGCCCAGGAATACGGAACGGTAATCCAACTGCATGGCGATAATTTCAGAAAGGGGCAGCTGGGTTTTATCAACCTGTTCCAGGGTATAGCGCAGTTCCATGGAGCTGCGGAATGCGGGGTTGTTGAGGTTGTGGGTTCCGTCTTTTTGCAGGTAAGGATTATCGGTAATGAGGTTATAGGCTTCCAATACATTGTAATGATCCCAGCTGTGGAAATAGGAACCGTAATGTTTGTTGGTTCCTTCACCCCAGGTAAGCTTTTTGGCATATTCCCGGTATTCATCCCAGGTCCAGACCAAAGGGGGAACCGGAAGGCCCGCCTTGTCGAGATCGTCTTTGTTGATCCAGACAAGCATGTACTTTACGTCGCCGGGAAGTGCATAGACTTTTCCGTCTTCCACAGTGGCATCAATGGAATAAATATCGTTGAGTTTTACTCCTTCCTCCGCCACAAGGGGATCAAGGGCATAAAATTCGCCCTGCATTGCACGGGGAGCATAGAGGTACATGGCGTTAAAGTAAGCCACGTCCAGCTGTTCACCTGAAAGAATGGTGGTATCTACCTTGACATTATAGTCGGCGCCGGGGACCTGCACCACTTCGATGGTAACATTCGGGTTCCGCCGGGTATATTCAGCATTGATCTTGTTAAATGCGTCCTGCATTACCGACTCGTTTGAGAAAAACTTAAGGGTGACGGGCCTGCTTTCCCCGGCGCCGCCTGATGTTTCGGCCTTTTTCTGACATGAACCCAGTAAGAGCAGAGCGCCTGCGCAGACAAGGGCCGGAATACGAAAATTCTTTCCTTTACACATACATTCCTCCAAAAAAATATTTATTCTTTATAAAGACGCTTAAGCGCCTTTAAGAATACAAAATAAGAACTAACCCTTAACCGCCCCGATGGCGATTCCTTCAATAACATAACGCTGGAAAAAAAAGAATACGATCATCAAAGGAAGAATGGCCATTACAGCCGCGGCCATCATAAGGGCAAACTGGTTGCCGTATTCGGTGGAGCTGAATGCCCGCATCCCCAGCTGAAGGGTAAAGAGTTTTTCAGAGCTCAGGAAAATCAGGGGGTTTTGATAATCGTTCCAGGTCCAGATAAATTTCAGCATGGCCAGGGTTGAGATGGCGGGTTTTACCATGGGAATAATGATCCGGGAAAATATCTGGAAATGGTTTGCGCCGTCAATAAAGGCGGCTTCGCTCATCTCGTTGGGGACGGTGCTTATAAACTGCCTTAACAAAAATACCCCGTACACACTGAAAGAAGAGATCAAAATGATCCCCATGTGGGTATTAATCAGTTTTAATGATTTCATGATGATGAAACTGGGGATAAGGGTAACCTGTGCGGGGATCATCAGGGTGGCAAGGTAAAACAGAAATATCTTTTTGTTATGGGCAAATTTTATTTTTGCAAAACCATAGGCCGCAAAGGCGGAAATGGTAACCTGGAGCAGGGTGGTCAAGACGGCAACCTTAATCGTATTCAGATAATACATGGGGAAACTGAACCTGCTGCTCCAGGCCGTTGCATAATTTTCATAATGCAGGGGTTTGGGAATCCACTTAATGGGAAAGTCAAAGACTTCCATTTCAATTTTGAAGGAGGTTGAAATCATCCAGACAAAGGGGAGCACCATGGTAAGGGCAATGACGCCCATTATAACCGTATAAAAAATCCGCCACGCTGTTTTCCGGTTAATCCGCATCTTTCATCACCGCCTTATTGGGATTTGTCGAAATGCCACTGGACAAGGGTAATTACCATGATGATGGCAAAAAGCACCCAGGACATGGCGCTGGCATAACCCATCTTGTAATACTGGAAGGCCTGAAGGTAAATTTGGTAGGCGATAACCAGCGAGGCGTCGGCGCTGGGGCTTCCTGCCTGGATGATGCTTACCTGATCAAAGACCTTGAAGGAATTGATGAGGGCCATAATGGTCAGAAAAAAAGTTGTGGGCCCTGCGCCGGGGATGGTAATATACAGAACCCTGCGGAGCCCTCCGCAGCCGTCTATGCTGGCGGCGTCGTAAAGGTCCGAACTGATCCCCGTAAAGGCCGCCATGTAGAGAACCACATTGTACCCGATGGTAAGCCAAATGGTTTCAAGGGATACCCCCACGATTGCCCATTTAGTGCTGGCAAACCAGCCCGGCGGGTTCTGTACGCCCAATGTCATAAGAAACATATTTACCGGTCCCCTGGTGGGGTTAAGCAAAACCTTCCACACCACGGTGATGGCCACGAGGCTTGAAATATAGGGCAGGAATACGGCTATCTTGATGAAATTTTTTCCGTAAACATAATCGTGGATCAGCACCGCGATAATCAAACCCAAAATGATGGAAATGGGGACCGTCAGTATTGTGTAGCGCAGGGTGTTATACATGGCGATCTTAAATTTGACATCCCCCGGCATGATCCTGAAATTTTCAAGGCCGACAAACTTGATTCCCTTGAAGCCTGAAATCATGGACCATTCATGAAAACTCAAATAAAGGGAAAAAAGCATGGGCAGGACTATGAAACCCACAAAGCCGATGAGGCTGGGGAGAAGAAAAGCCAGTCCTGCAAGGTTTTCCCTGTTTTGTCTTTCCCGCAGTGTTACTGTGTGAAGGGCCGCTGCTTTTACCAAAATCTGTTACCTCACCGTTAAAGATCTACTTTGGCAATATGTTCCGAATAATGCGCCTGGGACAGAACGCAGGAACCGGAACCCCGTTTCAGAATCTTTACCCTTTTTTCTTCAAAGGGAAAAAGATCAAAATAGTTGTCTTCAAATACCCAGCCGAATTCACCGCCATCTTCCCCGGCGGAAAGTTCCACGCAGCGGGCAAATTTGTCGGTAGTAATTTTGAGGTACTCCCCTTCCCTGCTCATCCGGAGCTTTGCACCGTGGAAGGGCAGCATGTTTTCTTTGGTGACATAGTTGTTGGCGGATGCAATAACCTTGCCATTGCCGTCTTTGATTTGGGCGTGGAGCAGGGTAAACCAGTGCAGGGAGCCCAGGGAATCAAGGTTCATGATGATCCGGGAAGTCCCCCTCTCAAGGGACACGGGGATGCTCAGCTTTTTGCGGATCTCCTCAAACTCAAGGTTGTAAAGGGTAAGCTCCAGGGTTCCCGCGGCTGTCTCACGGGTATCGTTGACCCCCCAAAGGTAAATGTGATCCGACACTTCAAAATCGATCCACACGGGCTTTATGGCCCGCTTGACGGCGTAGTACGGGTGGGAGGGTTCCAGGTAATAGTCCACCAGGGCGCAGTAAAAATTCGGCCAGGGGTCGTTGATCTTCCATACCATCTGTCCCCGGCAGAACTGGCCTTCGTGGCTCTTGTACGCCGGGTTGCCCCGCCGGGAGCGGGCAAACATCTGGTAGAGGTCCTGTCCCGCGGCGGCGGTGTATTTGTAAACCAGTTCTTTTACGTTGGTGGCGGCGTAATAGTCCCAGATGGGGCCGAACTTTTCTTCGCCGTTATTCCCCACGAGGTACTGCCACGATTTCGGCATGGCCTTAAGGCAGCCAAAGGGCTTGATGTCCACATAGTCCTTATCCCAAATATCCTCCCCTATCCAGCGGTAAAAGCTTTTATACTGGGGCGGGTACACCCGGATGTTTTCCGAGAAGAAGGCGCCATAGGGCTCGCCGGGACAAAAGGCCCTGAACGCCCGGCTGCCGTGGGAATCCCCGTTCAGGGGATCGTTGGCATAAGAACCGCCGTAGGGACAGGACGGACGGTAGTAACGCTGGGGATCGAATTGGGCGCACACATCACGGAAGAGGTTGGTCAGGATGTCAAAGCCCCTGGTTCCGGTTTCCCCCCGGAGTTCGCACATATAGATATTTTCGTTACCGCCGCACCAAAGGTAAATGCAGGGATGGTGCTTGAGCTTTTTTACCATGAACTCAGCCTCTTCCCGGAAAATTTTCCGGTACTCTTCGGAATCGGGAAGCTGGGAACCCCCGGTGGGGAAATCCTGCCAGAGCATGATCCCCAATTCGTCAAACCTGTCGTAAAATTCATTGGGGTACGGCTGGCTGGGTCCCCAAACCCGCACCGCGTTAGCCCCCGTCATGTCCACCTTTTCGATTAAGTCAAAGGTATATTCCCTGTTAAAGGTATTTGAGGGTCCCCAAATGGGGGCAAAATTACCGCCCCAGAAACGGACCGGGGTATTGTTAAATTCAAAAACCATGTTGCCGGTTTTCCGTATTTTGCGGATGCCGAAGGGCCTGCTCTGTTTTTCTATCACCTTTCCGCCGGCGCTTATTTCAAGCTCCGCCCTGTAACGGTTTGGCTCGCCGTAATTTTTGGGCCACCAGAGTTTGGGATTTTTTACGGTTATGGTTAGTACCCTTTCCCAGGGGGCGCCCCTGGGATTAATGGTTTGGCTTATGGTTTGGGGATTGGCGCCGTCCAGTTCGGAAACCGTCAGTTTTGCTGAAAGGGGGGTATCATCGTAAGAATTTCCGGTAAGGCCTACCTCGATATTTGCAATGTCCAGGGTTGTGGTGGGCAGCTTTACCTCAATGTCCATGTTTAAAAGTTCCGCGTGGTCTGCGGTCTCAAGATAGACTTTGTCAAATATGCCGATGGGTTTATAACCGTGCTTGTCAACGGACCGCTGACCGTAATCGTGCATACGCCGGAGCAGCGCCTGGGCGGGAATATCTTCCTTCCATTCCGGGGGCATAGTCTGGTCATAATAATCCAGGACCTTGTTGTGCCGGTGGAAGTAAATCAAAAGTTCGTTTTTGGCTTCGAGTTTACCGGTAATATCCCTGCGGAAGGGGAGGTACATGCTCCGGGAAGAACCAAGGTATTTGCCGTTAAGAAAGAGATCGCACACCGTATCCAGCCCAAGACAGTGGAGAAAATAGAGGCCCTTACCCTGGGGGGCGGAAAATTCCGTGCGGTAGACCCAATCGGTCTGGTCCACCCATTCGCAGTCGGCGGCTTTGCCGTTCTCGATTACCTCGGCGGATATGCGGCCCTGCTCCCAGAGGAGATCATGGACCTGAAGAGTCTTATCGGAGATGAACCTTTCACCCTTTGACTCCCGGGTGGCCTTTAGGGCCCTGTCGGGATCATTTATGCCCGCAGCTTTACAGGCCTCAATACTCCAGGACCTTAATTCTTCGCGAACCATTCAATACCTCCGGGGGGAGCTTCGCTGGAAGTTCCGGTAATGATTAATCATATTATGGGTTTTTAAGGGTCCGCAATTTTAAAAAAAAAGTATCTACTCTAAAAAAACAAAATTCCCACTCTAAAAAAGAAGGGTCCACTTTGATTTTACTGTTTTGTCTTTATAAGCGGCATTAAAAAGGCATCTTGCGTCGTCTTACAGAGCCCTTTATAATACTTTTATGAATCTGCGGTTCCCCCGGAAATATTTTTTAAAGCTATTCCTTTTAATTTTTGTAATATGTTTTTTAACTATTGGAATCGCACTCTATACCGGCTATTATGCTTACACATCAGCCCGTTCTGATCAGTACCAGGCCGCTGTCGCCGATTCTCTCAGTGTTTCGGATCAGATGTTTACGACCCTTCTGACCGAAGTTGACATGCTCTATACCCTCCTTTTGACCAATGAGCAGGTTCAGCGTTTTTTCCAGGGTCCGGGAATTTCTGAAACAGGCCGGGAACAGCTTGAGGAGTACCTGCGGAATATCCGTACTTTGAATCCCTATGTGGAATCCATAGCTTTTTATAAGCCCCAAAAAGAAGAATACATTTTCAGCGGCCCCTACCATGTGGATATGCAGCCCTACATCGGCACTTATTTGAAGGATATGTCCCAGGTTGGGGGCGGAGGCCTGAGCAACCTTTCCAAGCATAAAAATATTTTCCGGTATACCGCCCTTGTTTCCGATGAGGGAAGCGAAGCCGATCTTATGGGACAGGTGATCGGCGTTATGTACTATAATGTTGACGCTGGGGGGAACGAGTCCGATTCGGTGGTTATTAACCTCAATGCCCTAAAAGTCTCGGAACATATCCTGCCCAATCTGAACACCACCAGCCTGCTCCTCAACGAGTACGGTACGATTATCGCCGCCAACCGGGTAGGTCAGGCGGTGCCCCTGCGGAACCGCATCCGATGGGGGCAAAAGTTCTTTGCGGAAACCCGCAGGACCGGGCATTTTGTTGAAGACCTTGAGGGCAAAGCCAAACTGGTTACCTATTATAAACTGTCCGACTGTCCCTGGGTGCTTTACGAGATTAGTGATGATCTCCGGTTCCACCCCTTCGATTCACGGATGCGGCTTTTTCTGATACCGATTATCATGGTGGCCCTTTTGTTTTCCCTCCTCATTACGGCGCTGAGTTCCACCCGGCTGTATAAACCGGTGGATGCCATGTTTACCGATCTTTCCAGCCGCATTGCCACCCTGGAAACCGAGAATACCGGTTACCTCTCCAACGAAAAACTGAGCTTTCTGCGCAGTGTTATTAATAATGAGACCGGGCGATGGATCAGCAGGGACGACTGGGATCTGTATGGCATTCAGGCGGCGCCGGAAAATCTTTTTATTTCCATTATTAAGTGGGATGAGGATGAAAACGCGGTTCTCAGCGAGACGGTTTTTGAAAATCTTATCAAGGAAAGCGCCGACCGCTGTCTGAAAGAACAATACCGCTTTGAAACGGTGGTTTTCAAAAAAGATGAAATTGTTTTGCTCATGAATGCCCGGACAGAGACCGGGGATCTCCGGAGCGGGATGATTGACGCCCTGGAACGGTTCCACGGTTTTGTCTGCCGTTCTGCCAGCATCCCGGTGAGCATTTCCATCGGAGTTGGGGGAATGAGTAACGGCATTAAAGAATGTGAGGAATGCTGCCGCGCAGCCCAGGAACTTTTGAAACAGCGTTTTGTCCTGGGGTACGGCAGGATCATTACCGGCGATTATGTGAAAGCGGTTCTTTCCCGGGGGCTCAACTATCCGGGGGAATTAATCGATGTACTGGAGCTGAATATCAGGGAATGCAAAAAAGATGAGTTTATGCGGAATTACGGCAAACTCCTTGATATTCTGGGCAAGTATATCTACCAGGAGGTGGTTTCGGTTCTGTTACAGGTAATTACCCGATGCCTCCACGCCATGAATTCCATTTCAGCAAATAACATCCCCATAAAAGTTGATTTTGATGAATTTAACCGGATATTCAGTACCCTCCATACATTGGAACATACCCGCGCCTGGTTTTCCCGCATGTTTGATGAATACCTGCTGGCAATTGAAAATCTGGAATCCCTGATGAAAAATGACAAGCATCATCAGCTGACAATACAGATCCAGGAATATGTAACGGCCCATTATGCGGAGGCAAACCTGAATGTGGATTCCCTTGCGGACAGTTTTGGGTATACCGCCAACCATATCTCCAAGATATTTAAAAACCTGACCGGTTTATACCTTCGGGACTACATCAAGGATGTGCGTATCCAGCATGCCAAGGATATGCTTAAAAACTCAAGTATATCCCTGCAGGAGATAAGCGCCATGACCGGATTTTCAAATTATAACTACTTTTTTTCGTCGTTTAAAAAAGAAAGCGGCCTTACCCCAATGACATACCGCAGCCGTTTTATAGCGCCATAACAGATTAGATTATCTTTTCCCGTTTCGCGCTGATACCCAGTTCCGGGAACTCAGGCTTCGATTCCGCGGCGGCCTTGTTTTCCGCGCGGATGGCGTCGAACACTTCCTTGCGGAACACCTTGACGTTTTTGGGGGCGTCCACCCCAAGGCGGGCCTGATCCCCGCGGACTTCTATGATCGTAATGGAGATATCATCCCCGATCATTATCTTTTCATCGACCTTCCTGGATAGTATGAGCATTATGAGCGCCCCCTGGCTGCAAGTTCCGCCATCACATCGTGTTTGGTCTTCCAGCGGGGGTCCGCCAATATGGCCTGTTTCCCGCAGCGGGTGTCTCGGTTGATCACCAGGGGGCCCTGCAGGTTGGCGGTCATGGGGCCGTCGGCGGGGATGGTTACGATTGAAAAGATGAGGGCCTTTTCCGGACTGTCGATCCCGATTTCCGCCAGTTCATCGTTGCTGATGTTCATTTCGTAATCGGGGCGGATAAGAAAGGGGTTGATCAGGATGAAGGCTACCCCCGCCGCATCCACCGATTGCAGCCAGTAAAAGGGCTGCCGTTCCGCATCCAGGAGCATGTATTCGCTGAAGGTTTCAAAACCGAACAGCCCCTGGGGAAAGGTGATTTTTTGCCGCTCATCCACATCAATGAGTCCGTAAGCCTTTGTCGCTACTTTCACAATCCGCTCCTATTCTTAATTAAGATATCATGAATCGCCAATTACCGCAAGAAATCCAGCAGGGTTGTAGGAAGAATCTTCGCGGCAACCTGGAGGCTGGCCTTGTGGGCAAAATCCATCTGCGCCAGTTCCATAGCGGCGGTCGCAAGGTCAAGGCCCGTTTCCCGGTTCAATTGGGCGGTGACATCGGGTATCTCCTGATTGAGACGCTTCCAGGTCATGTCCGCCCGTTCTGAGCGGCTGCTGATAACTGCCAGTCGGGAAGTCACGTTGTTCAGGGCCAGATCGATGCCGCCGATACCCTGGCTCCCAACAAACTCCTGATCCCCCCGGTAAAGGGCGTCCCGCAGGCGGATAGCCATATCAAAGACACTGCCCCCGCTGACCCGCGCGGAATTGCTCCAGTTGGGGGCGTTGGTTTCGCTGTTCTGCCGGATAATGCCCAAATCCCGCAGCACGCTGGAATCCTGCCGGTCCTCCATGCGGATAAGGTGGGCGTTGGTCCCCTCAAGGGCAAGGCCCCTGGTTTCCGGGTCCACATAGGCCTTCACCGGCGCGGGTGAATCGTTTATTTTGGCGACAATAGCGTGGAGGGTGTCCCCGGTGTTCACGGGGATTTCGACCCCGTCCACAAAGAAGGCCCCGTCTGCGGTTGCCCGGTAGTCCGTGGCGTCAACGGTGGAAAGGACCTGCATCTTTTCCGCCCAAAAGGCCTCCCCGCCGCCGATGTCCAGCTCCGAATAAACCCCATCGGTAACTTCGGTCTTGCGGGAAGCCCCGGCGCCCCGGTATTCCACCCGGACAATCATGCTCTCCCCACCGCCGGGAACCGTGCCTTCCACAGCGCGAAAGGGCTCGGTAAATGCCTTGTCTCCGGCAAAAACCTGTTTGCCGTCCGGGCCGGTGGAGTTGGAAAGGGCCACCATCTCCTTGATAAGCTCATTCACCTCGGAAGCCATGAGCTTCATATCTTCCGGGGTATAGATACCGTTGGCCCCCTGGACGGAAAGGTCCCGGATACGCTGGAGCACATCGGTGGTTTCGTAAAGATAATCGTGGGTTACCTGATAATGATCCCGTGCGTAGAGGGTGTTCTTCTCGAACCGCTCCAGCCGGGCAAGGTAGGACTCGTAACGCACCGCATGGCTGGCCGCCAGGGGGTCGTCCCGCAGTTCCCGTATACGGGTCTGCCCCGCAATTTTTGACTGGATATTGTTAAGCCCCTCTTCCTGCCGCCGCAGATAGTACTGCATATCCGCATTGGGCATGTCGGTTGATACTCGCCTCATATTCGCTCCTTAAATTAAACGCCCATTCTGTTAATGATGGTATCCAGCATGGAATTGATGGTGGTGATAAACCGCGCCGCCGCGTTATACCCGTGCTGGTACTTGATCATGTTGGAAAGTTCCTCGTCGATACTGACCCCGGAAATGGACTGCCGGAGGTCGTTGAGCTGTTTCATCACCTGATTCTGGGTTTCCAGGGTCCGTCCGCTCTGCTCGCCCAAAAGACCGATGCGGCCAACCGCATCGGCGAAGTAGTCGTCAAAGGTGCCGAGTTGGCCAACCATCACCTGGGTGTTGCGGATAGAGGCAATGGCCAATGCCGCGTCCCCGTTGCCGGGATTCGCCGTCCGGCCATTTTCCCCAAAGCCCGCCGCCACCGATGAAGGGTCTTTTACCAGCGCGGGGTTCACCTCGATCCAGCCCGAAGGATGGGCGATGGGGGCCAGGGCGTAATTTTCCGCACCCCCTTGCAGGCCCGCTACCGCGTCTGCGGCGGCCCAGTCATAGGCGGCCTCAGGTCCGGAGCCGTTCAGAATTCCCGCGTAACCTGCAAGGAAATGGCCGGAATCTTCCACATGGCGGATCACGAAGTCGGGGTTTTGCAGTTCCCGGCCTTCCACAAAGGCGGCGGGTGTACCCTTGAGAGAGAGCATCCCCTCCCGGTTAAGCCGGGCCACCACTTCCGCCCCTGAATTGTTGATACGGCTGATAATGTCGTCCACGGTGTCCGTGGGATAATAGGGCACATTGATGTCCCCTTCGGCGCCTGAAAGAGTGATGTTCCCCTCAAGCCCCACCTGGGCCTTGTGTTCCAGGGCGTTGGTTCCGTTTATCCGGTAGATATAGCTGGAATCGAAAGCGCCGTCCCCGTCCCGGTCGTAGTTGCCGTTCACATTGGTCACAAAGGGCTGCTCGGTAAAGAAGTTGTTCCCGGTGGTCCCGTTCATGCCGTAGGCGTCCCGGTGGATTTCGTTTACCAGGTCCACAAAGTTCATGGTCATGTTGTCCAGGGTCTGAATCTCGTTCTCGATGGTTTCATCCCGTAGGTCAACCAGAGCGGCGAGACTGCCGTTTTGGAAATGTACATCCTGCCGGGTATCCTGCCAAACGATCCGGGAGTAACCCTCGGTGTCGATGTCCTTTTCAAGACCGAACTGGCGGCCTACCCTCCCCTGTACCAGGACAAGCCCGGCGGTATGGACCATGAACTCGTCGGGGTCCCGGTTATCCACGGTAACGTCAATGATGGATGAAAGTTTGTCCACCAAAAGGTCCCGCCGGTCAAGGAGGTCGTTGGGCATATCGCCCTGGGCCTTTATCTCCTGAATATCCCTGTTGAGCCCCGCAATCTGCCTGGAAAGGTCGTTGACCCGGCCCACGGTAATCTGGATATCCTCGTCGGCCATCACCTGAAGGTCCTTGAGGGACCGGTAACGGTCATGGATGCCGTCGATCAGGGTCTTGCCCCGTTCCAGTACGGCGGTCCGGGGGGCGGTATCCGCCGGGTACATCGAAAGTTCCTGCCAGCCGTCCCAAAATTCGTCCATCTTGCTGCGGATGGAATTGTCCCCCGGCTCAAGGTATATCTGGTCCATCATGCGGAGATAGGGGTCACGGGCCTTCCAGTAGCCTTCGGAAGATGCCTGGGCCACGATTTGCCGGTCCAGAAGCTGATCCCGCATCCGCTCAATCCGGTCAACCACGGTCCCCTGCCCCAACTGGCCGGGGGTTTCCTCCCGGTTAAGCCCGGGGAGGTAAATCGGCTCAAAGGGGGAAAACTCGATCCGCTGCCGGGAATAGCCCTCGGTTGACGCGTTGGAGAGGTTATGGCCCGTAACATTCAGGGCCTGCTGATGGGCCGCCGCGGCCCGTTTCCCTATTTCCAATCCCATGAAGGTTGATGTCATAATTACTCCTTAAAATTTCCTTAAAAACGGTGGTTCAGCACCATGCTCCGCATATCCGCGGGAACCGCGGCGCCGCTGCGGGAATAGACCCGGCCCCTGCGGTCGGGGAAGGCGGCTTCAAGGAAGCCTGCTACCGTAGACTTGGCTTCTGCGAGGTAAGTAAGCAGGGAATCGTTGGATATCCGCACCCGGAGGGTTTCACTCTTAAGCTCCCGGTATCGTTTGGTAAGTTCATTCCGTTCTGCATCGGGAAATTGGGAAACCAGGGCGTAAAACCGCGTTTCTTCCCCTGAAGTATGGGGCGCATCCGGCACATTGCCCTGAAATTCCGCCAGAATTTTCATCCGTTCCGCTTCCAGAACATTGAATTCGGCGCTAAAGTTGTTCAATCCGGAAATGTGGGCCTCAAAATCCGTCCATTCCCGGCTCGTAACCGCATCCCAGACCAATTTTTGCAGGGATTCGAGCTCCCGTAACAGGCCGCATTCCCGCTCCAGAATTGAGGAACATCCTTCGTAAAGGCTATTCATTACATCCGCTTCCATACCATTACCTCATTTCATATATCGGTATAAAAAATAGATGGATGAGATCTTTTTCAAAACCTTGAACAGGGATGCTTGACAAAAATTGCGGGTTAATTCATATTGATATTGTTCGTTAGATGGTGGATGTAGCTCAGCGGTAGAGTTCCAGATTGTGGATCTGGATGTCGCGGGTTCGAACCCCGTCATCCACCCTGTGGATTCGTCACCTGACGGATATAAAAGGCGTTCGTAGCTCAGCTGGATAGAGCGACGGACTTCGAATCCGTAGGCCGCAGGTCCGAGTCCTGTCGAACGCAGTGAGACAGGGCTCCACCCCGCCCGGAGTGAGCAAACAGGATGACGCGTATCGCCGAATGGCGATGCGGTAAATCCTTCCTTTCGGAAACAGACCGAAGGGCTGATGTTTGCGAATGGAGGGCGAGTCGTGTCGGACGCAGGGTAAAAACCTCCGGTTTTTATCTAAGCAGAAAAATCAGGGGTTTTTCTGCATGACCGGCAGTCCTTGGCGGTGACGGTCATGTTTTTTGGGCCGCTAGCTCAGCTGGTAGAGCAGCAGACTCTTAATCTGCGGGTCCTGAGTTCGATCCTCGGGCGGCTCATAAGTCTAAAATCCACCCTCTCCCTTTACACGCAGTTTGAGGCTATCAGAACGGAGTATCAAAATAATGTCAATTTTATCCATGGATTTTGGAACCTCATCGATTAAATTTTCAATTCTTGATGAAAATTGTAAAATACTGAAAACGGCAAAAGAGCCCTACAGCATCCATGTTTATAATAATGACTGGGTGGAGCTTGACGACAAAGCATTATTCAGGGCAATGATAAAGGGCATTCGATCCTTTGGCGATGAACTAAAAAAAATAGATTTGATTGTTTTTGATAATTTTTCTCCCTCAATGGTTTTTATGGATGAAGCGGGAGACCCCGTTTACCCGATTATCACCCATCTCGACAAACGGGCAAAACAACAAACCAAAATTATCCTTGAGCGCATGGGGAAAGAACGTTTCCAGGCAATAACCGGCATACAGCCTTTTACCGGGGGCGCCTCAATCACCACCGCCATGTGGATAAAAGAAAACCAAAGCGATGTTTTTAATAAAACCTTCCGCCTGGGCCATCTTAATACATTGATCTACAAAAAATTGACCGGGCTTTGGTACAGTGATCATGTAAACGCCTCAATGACCGGAATGTACGAAACCTTAACCTGTAAGGGCTGGTCGGCGGAAATCACTGAAACCTTCGGTATACCGGAAAACATACTGCCCCAGGTGATACAGCCCGGAAGCATTGCGGGAAAACTGACCGCAGAAACGGCAACACTCTGCAGCCTCACAGAGGGGATTCCTGTTGCCATCGGAACAAACGATGCGGCAAGCGCACAGGTGGGGGCCGGTAACACTCAGGAAGGTGAAATACTGAACATATCGGGGTCCAGTGAAATGGTTTCCGTGCTTACCGCCGAAACACGGGTAGACGACCGTTATTATCTCCGCTGTTCGGCAACACCCGGGCTGTGGCAGATTTACGCCACCACCGCCGGGGGCTTTGCAATTGACTGGTTCCGGAAAGAATTTTACCGTGACATGGGCGACCGGGATTTTTTCGACAGGGAATTCAAGCGTGTTGTTGATAACTATGTTGAGAAAAAAAACGTCGAATTTACACCCTATATTTCCGGCGACCGCCAAAGCCTTGAACCAAAAAAGGCAAGTTTTAACGGCATTACCCTTGAATCAACCAGGGAAGATTTTCTGGCGGCCATCCTGCTTGGCATTCACGAGCCGATACGGCAAACCATCGAAATCTGCGAAGGGTTCGTGCCTTTACGGAAAAAAATTAAACTAACAGGCGGTATGATTGATGACGCTTTCCTTCGTTTGAAGCAGAGTTTATTTCCATCGTATCAATTTGAAATCATCCCCGATTGCCCCGTCATCGGCAGCGCCCGCCTTGCCCTGGCGGCGCTCAGGGAAAAAACAACAGGAGACAGGCAATGACAGAAAAACTATGCGGCATCTTTGCCCCTATTACTACGCCCTTTAACAAGGATGGTTCGGTAAATTATGAACACCTTGGGGCCAATGTGCAAAGGTATGCCAAAACAGACCTGAAGGGATTTTTAATACTTGGTTCCAACGGCGAGAACAAATCCCTGCGCCAAAATGAAAAGGAACAGGTAGTAAAGACGATAATTGCGGCCAAAGCCCCCGGTCAGGTAACAATGGTCGGCAGTATTTTTGAATCAACCACGGAGACGGTGGAATTTGCCAAAATGGCCGAACAGGCGGGCGCCGATTTTATCACATTGCTGCCGCCGTCTTATTTCAAAAGCCAGATGAAGGACAGTGTCCTTTTAAAATATTTTACCGACACGGCTTCCTCCGTTAAAACCCCATGCCTGTTATACAAGGCCCCGCAATTTTCAGGGGGGGTGGATCTATCGTTAAATTTAATAAAGGACTGCGCAGGGCATCCGGGTATTGCCGGAATAAAGGATTCATCTTCTTCGGGAATTGAAAAAATTCTTTTATCCGTGCCGGAGGGTTTTGCCGTTCTTTCAGGAAGCGCAAACACCTTTTTCACGGCCATGCTTTCCGGCGCTACGGGTGGTGTAATTTCCATGGCCGACTACATGCCTGAAAAAATCACCGAGCTTTACACCCTTATCCGCTCAGGAAAGTTGAAGGAAGCTGCGGACCTTAACAACCGGATTGTCAAGTGTAATATCAATGTGTCCGGGTCCTGGGGCGTGGCCGGTGTAAAATGCGCCATGGATATATGCGGCTACCATGGCGGCGCTCCGCGCCTGCCCTTACTGCCCGTACCGGACGAGGGAGTAAATGCACTGAAGCGCTCCCTTGCGATTTAACGCATTACCGTTTTAAGGAATCCAGAAAGGCCCGGTATTCGGCGTCCTTCATTTTAATTACATTTCGTTCTTCAGGGTAAGCGCCGCTGGTTACATCGTTTTTATACTGTTTCAGGATATCCACTGATTGTTCAAAAAAGTTGCCGTATTTTTTTGCGTGCCGCGGATAATGACCATCGTGACTGCCCAATAGATCGCAGCTAAATAAATATTGACCGTCGCAGTCCGCGCCGCTGCCCATGGAGAAGATCAGTATCTTCTTTAGCCGTTTTGTAATTTCCGCAGCCACCTGTTCCGGGACACATTCCATTTCCACCGCTATGGCGCCGGCTTCCTCCAGGGCGCGGGTCTTGTCAAACAGCGCCTTTGCTTCAAGGGCGGTTTTGCCCACCGCCTTATACCCGCCAATCCAGGAAGCCATGTAGGGAATAAAGCCTACATGCCCGACACAGGGGATGCCCTGCTTTGACAGCACATGAACCCGCTCAGGCGTCATGTCCATGGTATAAATCAGATCCGCCCCCTGAGCCATAAGATCAGCAGCGGCCCTGACCGCAGTTTCATCACTGATCCGTGCATCCGCAAAGGACATTGCCATGGTAATAAGTGTGTTGGGCGCCGCCCTGGCGATTACTGAAACAGACACATCATAGGCGACAATGTTATCAATTCCCGCAAGCTCACAGGCCCTTGCGGTGTGAGCATCCTCGGCGGTGGTAACGGTGATCTTCCGTTTACCCTTTAATTCCTGCAATCCTTTGATAGTAAGCTTAGCCATGGTTAACCCCCGTTCCCTTTATCTTACCAGCGTGTTTCTTCTTTCGCGGTATCGGCCTTTTTTGCACCCCGCGCATCCGCAAGTTCCTCATCAAAATTAAGATGCCGGTAATCCGCCGCATCCGGCGACCTTCCAAACCACGCGATAAAATCTTCCCACATGGGAAGCTCCCAGGGACTGTCAATCTGCGCTGCGGTATACTTCATTTCTCCCAGCCGGGTAAAACCCCAAATATCCCTGACGTGGGATTTCTCCGCATCAACAACACAGTATTCCGCCAAGTGGCAGGGAATAAAGGTAACCCCCGCAGGAGTTCCAAGGACAACATCGCCGGGGAGGCAAACCGCCCGCCCGATTCTGGCCGGCACATTTATTCCCAGCAGCATGGATTCCATAAAAGGTGTGGGATCCGTATCACGGTAGTATGTCTGGGTATTTTCAATTTCGAGGATCTGGTCAAGATCCCTGATCCCGCCCCAGACAATGGCGCCGCCGTCAAGGGTCTTCTTGGAAATTAAGGTAGAAAGATTCCCCCCAATCGGGCAGCCTTCCACTACCTTGTCGTACATATCCATCACCATGATGTCATGTTCCTGCAGATCCTCAAGGGGCCATTGATTGAAAAACCCCTTCCGGCCTTCAACATTGCGGCCAAAATCCATCAGGTAATCCCCTAAATCCGGCCGGATCGGCGCAAAGACCGCCGTAACTGCCCGGCCTACCATTACCCGCTTATTTTGATTGGCCCGTTTGAATCTGCCTTCAAACTGAAATTTATATCCCAGCCGGTAAAGGGGGGCCCACATTTCTTCCGCCGTGGTTCTTGCAATCCGGGAGAGTATATTGTCGCTTACCTTTGGCCTTCCGTTCTTGAACCGGTCCCCTTTCCATTGGGGTGAAAGCTGAATGATGTCTTCTTTACAGTCAAAATGCATAAATTTCTCCTCTTATAAACTGGTACTCGCCGGGCAGCCTTCCGGCCTTACCACCCTGTCCGGAACCTGATATCCGCCAAAAATTTCCCCTTCATGATGCCCCAGTTGTTCCGCCAAAACCTTTTTGCCCTTACAAAGACCTGCAATATAATCGAACAATTCCTGTACCATTTCTTCGTCCGACGAAGCGCCGGTCAGGAGTTTACCTGCGTTTATGTCGATGTCGCCGCTCATTGCCGCATAGGTTTTCGGATTTCCGGTAATTTTTATGGTCGGCGCAATGGGAGTGCCAACCGTATGGCCCCGGCCGGTCACAAGAAAGTTAAAGTGCGTTCCAAGGGTCACCATATCCAAAATCCCCTGTGCATCCCCGCCGCCATAAAAACCGGAACTAAAATCTCCGTCCTGTCCGGCATCCATAAGCCAAAGGCCTTTCTTTCGCGGCCGCTGTGCAACCTTCAACACCCCCTGAATCTGGCGGCTCCCGCTTTTTACCACCGCCCCCATGCTTTTTTCCTCAATAGTGGTAAGGCCCCCGTCAAAATTTCCCGGTGATATTGAATATTGCCCGCTTAATTTACAGCGATAAACCATTTTATCGTAGGTATCCCTGATTTCCTGTTTTGCCTTTTCATTTGCGCCCCGTTCCACGAGCCAATCCCCAAGACCAACGGCTTCGGCAATTTCCTCGAAAACGCAGGTACCCCCGCTGTCAATCACCTGATCAAAAAAATCACCCACCAGATGATTCCCCGCAAGGCCCGATGCAAAATCGGACCCCCCGCATTCGGCGCCAAAAAACAAATCGCTTATATAGAGCGGAACCATCTCTATTTTTTTCAGTTTTTCCAGAAGCAGGGATATGGTCTTTTTTCCGTGCTCTATAGCCTTGGTTGTACCCCCCGCTTCCTGAACATTAAACCATTCCGCATCCCTGCCCCCTTCTTCCCGGGCAAAAGCGCATAAACGCGCAGGCTGGGTATATTCACAGCCGTTCCCGATTATCAGCGCCGCCCCCACATTGGGATGAACCAGAAAAGAGAGCAGCCTGCGTATGTTAAGCTGATTATCAAAACAACTGCGATTCCCGACAACCTCTACATCTTCGCCCTGTTCAAAAAAATAATCGGCGATTTTTTGGGCAACATGAAAAGAACAGTCCACGGTGTACACCACCAGGACCTTGTTCCGTATGCCCTTCTTTCCGTCCGAACGAAGATACCCCCGCCCTATTGAATTAACGCTGAACATTTTGATTCTCCTGCATACACCTAAACCAGTGTATATTCAACATCCTGCGGCTTGGCAGTTTTGGCATCAAAGGAATTTGACCGTTCATCCAATTTGCTCTTTACGTTATGAATATGAACATATTCACCGGCTTTTATGTCCTTCAGGGCAACGCCTATCGGGCAGCGGTACTTGATTATCTCCTCCCCCCTGGCAATATCAACCAGGGCCACCTTATGCCCAAAGGGTATGTGTTCTTCCGTGGTTATTGCCCCGGTTTTAGCGCCCCGCAGTTCTCCTGTCCCGGCATCCACATCGGAGAGGGCCGTTGCCACATTGTCCAATGGGGAAACAACATAAAAAACCGCATCAAGAACCGTATTCTGCATTACCCTACCCTTTTACCGATCCGGCAGTAAGCCCCTGTATAAAATATTTCTGCGCAACAATACAGAGTATTACCAGCGGCAGGCTTGCCATAACGCTTGCGGCGGATAGTTGATCCCATGCCAGGTTTGACTGGTTCATCATTGCCACAACTCCCGGCGGCAGTGTTCCCGCTTTAATCCGGGAAAGAACGGTGGCCATCATAAACTCATTCCATGATCCGGTAAACGCCAGAATACCTACAGAAGCTACTATGGGAGTTGATACGGGCAATATTATCTGTACAAAAACACGAAAACTTCCGGCCCCGTCAATATGGGCGGATTCTTCCATTTCATGGGGCAGGGCTCTGAAAAAGCCCCAGGCCATCCAGATAACCATACTCATATTACCGGCTGAATAAGCCAAAATCAATCCAATATGGGTATCAATTAATCTTAACCGATTAAACATGATAAATATCGGAAGCAGTGTTGCAACCGCCGGAACCATCCGGTTGAATAAGACAAGTATATGAACATTTTTCATGAATGGAAAGCGAAACCGTGTTATTCCATACCCCGCCATAACGCCGAGAAAAACCGAAATAAGGGTAGAAAAAATGGAAATAATGATACTGTTAACTAACCTTGAACCGAGATGCCCCATCCATATGGCATTACCAAAACTGACAAACGAAGGCTTAAAAAGCAAAACAGGAGGTTTGTCATACAACGCAACCGGCGGAATCAGCGCCGTCCGCAACAACCATAAAACCGGGAACGCAATTATCAGCATAACAATCACACCGATTACGGTTATCACGATATTATACGCCTTTTTCTTCACTGTATATTTCATGATTAACCCCTACCCCTTAGACAGCGTCCTTATTGTCTACCGTTTTCATCACAATGAATGACAGAGCTGCAATAATTAAGGTGATAATAACGGCGCCGGCAGCGCCAAGCCCCATTTCCGAACGGAGAAAAGCGGCCTTGTAAACATTGTGACTGATTAAATCGGTGCTGTTCATTGGTCCACCCATGGTAAGGATCCGGACTTTTTCAAAGGCTTTGATACAATCAATTAAACGCAGTATCAATACGGACAACAAAACATTTTTGAGCAGCGGGAGAGTTATATTGAAAAGCATACGGACCTTCCCCGCTCCGTCAATAGCCGCAGCTTCATAATAATCGGCGGTAATGCCCTGGAGACCTGCGAGGGTTAATATCATTACAAATGGTGTAAACTGCCAGGTTTCAATTATTGCAAGGGAATAAATGGCCACCCTGGAACTTCCAAGCCAATCAACCTGCGGAATGTGAACAGCCTCAAAAATAATATTCAACAGCCCAAAACTCGTGTTGTATAAAAGAACCCATGCAAAAGCCAGTGCAACACCGCAAATTAAATAGGGAATTAAAGAAATACCCCGCAAAATACGGATTATCACACCCTGAGAATTCAGCAGCAGGGCAAGACCAACCCCTAAAATCATGGTGGAAGTAACCCCCACCAGGGTATAAATCAAGGTAACTTTCAAAGAATTAAGAAAATCGCCGGTTTGGGAAAACATATTTTTATAATTCTGAAAACCTACAAAAATCTTTTTTGCGGCGGAAGCCATATTAAATTTCTGAAAAGATAAAATAAATACGCTGATTATTGGATACAAGACAAAGACCGATATAATTGCCATTGCAGGCCCAACAAAGGCAAGCCAGGACAGCATGGAATCTTTCTTATATGATTGAAACATTTTTATCTTCATAACAAGCATTGGCCTCCATTACAAAACAGATTATGGGTCTTCAAAAATTGAAATTATTAAAAACCCATAATCATAATTAAACATCAAACAGCTTACTGAATCTCGCCCGCATCCTTCAGGGCAACATTTGCAAGATCGGCAATCTTGTCAAGACAGGCCTGGGCGGTTATTTGTCCGCCGATTGCAAGGGGAACATTCTCGCCAATCATTGTTTTGATATAGGCAAGCTGGGAAGTGGAGGGAAGCTTCTTGAGCCGGGGGAAAGAATCACGATCCGCCTTGAGGATTTCATATTTTGCCAGCAGTTCGGCGTCATTCAGGACATCAAGGTGTCCGGGGTTGCAGTCGCCGCCGCGGAGAATAATTTCCTTCTGGGTTTCAGGGGTAGCGCAGAACTTTACCAGGTCCCAGGCTTCCTCAGGATACTTTGTCGACTTGAAGATGAACATGCTCCAGCCGACAACGGCCACCGACTGTCCCCGGTCAGATGCCGCACGGCCAAAACCAACAATCTTTGACTGGGCCGGATTCTGGGCGTCCGAATAACGGGCGGGATTTCCGGCATACATGGCGGCGTTACCCTGGGTATAGGCGCTTACTTCATCGCTGTACTGCCAACTGACGGCTCTTGGGTCAATGTATCCGGCCTTATACCAGTCAATCAGTTTATTAAGGGCCGCAACACCCGCCGCATTATTAATAACGCATCTGCCGGTTTTTTCATCGATAATATCGCCGCCCATTTCATAAAGCACCTTTATGAAACATTCATCGTTGGTGAAATTCTGGTTGATTGCATAGATGCCCTGTGAACCAAGTTTATCGTGGATGATTTTGGCATAGGATTCAAATTCAGCCATGTTCGCAGGCGGCTTTTCAGGATCAAGACCGGCTTTTACAAAAAGATCGGAATTGTAATGCCAGGTGGAAATATCACAACGGAAAGGAAGGGAATAGTATTTTCCCTTAAAATCCAGGCCATTATTAACATACTTCTTGATGTCGACCTTGTCGCGGCTCAGATAATCATCAATTGACAATATGGCGTTCATCCCGGCAAGCGGGGCGACCATATTGTTGCCTAGGGCAATATCATAGCTGCTTTTTGAGTTCTGGCCTTCCATTAACAAAATGGAAGCGTGTTCATTGCTCGAATATTCGGCAAACTGCAATTTAACATCCGGGTGCAGTTTGGGCCATACCTCTTCAAGGTACTCCCGTAATACACGGGACTGGGTTACACCCCCAAGCCAGCCGACGGTCAGGGTTTTTGTCCCCCCGCTCTGCTGGCCGCCGCCTCCCGCAAATGCCAGTGACGCAACAGCCGCCGCCATCAGTAAACCTAATAGTTTCCTTTTCATCTTTTCCTCCAATCTATAATAACCGCATAACAATTAACCAATCGTTTGCAAGCGGTTTGCACAAGTTAAAACAGGTTGCCTTCATTGTTAAAGGACAAGGCTTCCGCCTTCCCGTCAATTTTGATATTCGGGAACGCCCTGAGTTCTTCCGCCATGTTTTCTGAAACATATAACTCGGTAAAATGGGAGTCGTTTTTAATGCGGACAACCCGCACCTTGGTCTTATCAATAACATTGCAGCTCATCATGGCAAGCTGCAGGGCCATTTTGTCGTTCTCCATTATCATGGGAACATCCGCGTAAAACAAAAGAGTGGAATTCAGGGTATTCACATAGGTCTTGTCAAAATCAATTTTGTCATAAAGCCGCTTCGTTCCAATATCATAGCCGCCCATGCCGAGGCAGTTACCTTCTGAACTGTCACGGACATCAAGCAAAACACTTTTTGCCACAGGATATGCCTTGTGCCCACCTGTTATGTCCTTCCCAATCTCATCGGTTATCAAAATATCCGCAGGGCACGGAAGCAGCGGCACAATATATGACTTGGCCTTTTCAAGCAGCTTGGGATCTTCCGTCCATATTTCATCCCTAACAAGCGCCCGTATAAGGGCGGTCTTTTGAAGGGTGTTCTCAACCATGGCAACACCGAACAGTACATTTGCATGATCGTATATCACCCGGGCAAATGCGGGGATCCGTTCAAAATTGCCGGCCCTGCCCAGTTGGTGAATCTGTTCGGCGCCCTGCTGTTTGCCAAGACCGATAGCCATCATTTTGACCAGGCCGCTTTCATGCGGACCGCCCGCCACATCGCCGTGGGAATGGATCCTGTTGATAAGGACAATACCATCCGCCGCGGCGGCGTATTTATCCATTAATACTGTTTCACCGGTATTGATTGTTCCGGCCGCCCTGGTTTCCATGCTTGAGCGAATCGGGCAGCCGCAGTATTCCTCGGTCACCCCGAGATGCTCAAGCACCTTCTTCTGGCCTTCCGCTGTTGCGCCGCCGTGGCTCCCCATTGCCGGTACAATAAAGGGCTTGGCGCCGCATTCTTTAAGGAAAGAAACCGTTTCTTTGGTGATAAGGGCTATATTGTCTATGCCCCGGCTGCCCCCGGTAACGGCAATGTTCATCCCCTTCTTTATAAGCTGTTTAACGCGATCCTGTTCCAGTTCTTTACGGAGTACGGACGCCACATCACCCAAACCATCGTCTTTAAATTCCTGAATGACTTTTACCATCTTTGGCAAATAGGGATAACGATTTACGATTTCATTGGTATGGGTAAGGGTCATCGTTCTCAAGAAATCCTCCGGTCATCTGATCATATGGTCTTGATAAGTGTAGACAGATCAAAAAATCTTGTCAACTGTTTTTCAACATCAGAAAAAAGATAAAAAAAGGCTAAAAGGGCTTGACTTTTGAATTTCTTCCCTATAAATTAATTAAAAATGATGCGTAGCTATGCGGAAATAGCTCAGTGGTAGAGCGCGACCTTGCCAAGGTCGATGTCGCGGGTCCGACTCCCGTTTTCCGCTTTCATTTTAAAAGCCGGAGAATGTATCATTCCCCGGCTTTTTATTTGCTTTTCAAAGTGGCGCTTGATTAATCCCGTAAAACCTGCTAAATTGTCATGAAGATTTAGGGGATTATCCTTCTCAAAGGCCTCAAAACCAGCGCGAGAGTGGTGAAATTGGTAGACACGCTAGCCTTAGGAGCTAGTGCCTTTGGCATAAGGGTTCAAGTCCCTTCTCTCGCACGAAGTAAGAGTGAAGGGACTTGAAGGGTGCGAACGCGCGAAGCGGAAGGCGTACAAGAGGTACGCCGCCAGTGAGCACCCCGGCCCGAAAGCCCGAGACAAGGATGTCGAGGGCTGGAGGGCAAGTCCCTTCTCTCGCATCTGAAAAACCTGAATTTACTTAAATTTTGAGGGGAACATAGTGGCCGTATCCAAAGAAATCACCCGCCTTGAACATTCAAGCGTAAAACTCACCCTGACCGTGGGAAAGGACGATGTCCGCTCCCAGTACGATGAACTCCTGCGGGACTACAGCAAAAACCTTCAGCTTCCGGGCTTCCGCAAGGGGAAGGTCCCCCGGGAAGTGCTGGTGCGGAAATTCGGGGAAGCCCTGAAAGGGGAAGCCCTGGGGACCATCATCGAAAAATCGGTGAGCGAGGTGTTCCAGGACGAGAGCTTGAGCCGTGAAGACCGGCCCCTCCCCTACTCCCAGCCTCAGATCCAGGATGAGCCGCCCAAGCTTGATTTCGATAACGATCTGACCTTTTCGGTGGTCTACGACGTGCTGCCCAAGGTGACCGTGGGAAAATGGAAGGGCCTTGAGGCGGAAGCCCCGGAAGCCGTTGTTTCCGATGAGGACATCGGCCGGGAACTGGAAACCATCCGGGACCGGAACGCCATCGTCCTTGACCGGGATGACAACGCGGCTGCGGCAAAGGACGATGTGGTCACCGTCAATTACAGCGAAATCGGAGCGGACGGGGCGGTCCTTCCCAATACGGAACGCCAGGACTTCGTTTTTACCCTGGGCACGGGTTACAATATCTACAAATTTGATGATGAAATCACGGGGATGAAAAAGGGCGAAACCCGCGACATTGACAAAACATACCCCTCAGACTTTGAAGATACCACCATGGCCGGGCAGACCAAAAAGATCCGGGTCACCCTTACGGCCCTCAAGGAACGGAAACTCCCCGACCTGGATGACGATCTTGCCCAGGATGTGGATGAAAAATTCAAAACCCTGGATGATCTTAAAAACAACATTCGGGAACGGCTGACCCGGACCCTGGACCGCCGCCTTCGGGACATCAAAATCAACAATCTGCTGGAAAAAATCGTCGCCGACACCCCCCTGGAGATACCCGAGTCCATGGTCCGCATAGAGCTTGATTCCCGGTGGCGGAACCTCGCCCGGCGCTTTGGGACCACGGTGGAGGAGATCGTCAAAATGATGGGTGGCACCGGCAAGACCGCCGAAGAGATTCAGGACGAATGGCGGCCTGACGCGACAAAGGCCCTCCACTCCCGGCTTATCGTGGAAACCTTAATGGAAGAACTCAAGCTTGAAGCCTCCGATGAGGAAGTGGAAAAGCAGATTGAAACCCTGGCTCAGGAAGAAAACGCCCCCCTTGAGGATGTCAAAAAGTACTACGAGCAGGAGACCATGAAGGAGTACCTTAAGGAAGACGTCAAGGAACGGAAACTTTTCGACATTTTATTAAAGGAAAACACCATAAAGCCCGGTAAAAAGGAAAATTATCTGGACCTGATGGCAAATAATGGGTAACTTATTAACATGAATGAAAAAATGAGCACCCTGGTTCCCTTTGTTATTGAACAGAGCGGCTCCGGGGAACGGTCCTACGATATTTATTCCCGGCTTTTAAAGGATCGCATTGTCTTTCTCGATGGGGAAATCAGCGATCTTACCGCGGACTTGGTGGTGGCCCAGTTGCTTTTTCTGGACGGCCAGGACACGGAGAAGGACATCAACCTCTACATCAATTCCCCCGGCGGCTCGGTCACCGCGGGGCTCGCCATTTACGACACCATGCAGTACGTCAAAAGCGATGTGCAGACCATTTGTCTGGGTCAGGCCGCCAGCATGGCCGCTTTGATACTTACCGCCGGCGCCGTGGGCAAGCGGATGGTGCTCCCCTCTTCGCGGGTGCTTATCCACCAGCCATGGGGGGGCGCGCAGGGGCAGGCACGGGACATCGGCATACAGTCACGGGAAATCATCCGCTTAAAAAAGCTTACCATTGAATACTTTGCGAAACATTCGGGTAAAGATATTGAGCGGATTGCCGTTGATATGGAAAGGGACTTTTATATGTCCGCCGCCGATGCGGTTTCCTATGGTGTGGCGGATTCTATCCTAACGAGGGACAAAAATGGCAAAATTGCGTAACGGTTCGGGCGGCTTTGAACGGACCTGTTCATTCTGCGGAAAGAGCGCCGACATGGCAAGGCGGCTCATCGCCGGGCCCGCCGATGTATTTATCTGCGATGAATGCGTCGAAGTTTGCCGCAAGATCCTCACCGAGGAGGATCACGAACTTTCCACCCAGTTTACCGGGGACATCCCCACCCCCAGGGAAATAAAAGGCTACCTGGACCAGTTTATCATCGGGCAGGAAAATGCCAAAAAGGCCCTTTCCGTGGCGGTGTATAACCACTACAAACGGATAGCCAACCCCGCCAAGGAACCGGACGATGTGGAAATCGAAAAGTCCAACGTCCTTTTGATCGGCCCCACGGGAACCGGCAAGACTCTCCTCGCAAAAACTCTGGCCAAGAAACTTAAAGTACCCTTTGCCATTGTGGACGCCACCACCCTTACCGAGGCGGGCTATGTTGGCGAGGACGTTGAAAATATCCTCCTCAAGCTGATACAGAACGCCGGGGGCAACATCGCCGCCGCCGAGCGGGGCATTGTTTATATAGATGAAATCGACAAGATCGCCCGGAAGGGTGAAAATGTTTCCATTACCCGTGATGTGTCCGGGGAAGGGGTCCAGCAGGCCCTTCTCAAAATCATTGAGGGGACCATTGCTTCGGTGCCCCCCCAGGGCGGCAGGAAGCACCCCAACCAGGAGATGATCCGCATCGACACCACGGATATCCTCTTTATCTGCGGCGGGGCCTTTGTGGGGCTGGAAAAGTACATCGAACAGCGGGTGGTGCAGCATCCCATGGGATTCGGCGCGGATGTAAGGGTAAAGAGCGCCAGGGACCTTAAAGAACTGTACGATGCCCTGCACCCCGATGACCTTATCCATTTCGGGATGATCCCCGAATTCATCGGTCGGCTCCCCATCACGGTGAGCCTTGAGGAACTCAAGCGGGAAGATCTTAAACGGATCATCACCGAGCCGAGGAACGCCATCGTCAAGCAGTACCAGGCGTCATTGGCCATTGACGACGTGAAGCTGGAATTCACCGAAGGGGCCATCAACGCCATTGCGGACACGGCGATCAAGCAGAAAACCGGGGCCCGTGGGCTGCGGGCCATCGTGGAAAAACTCATGACCGATATCATGTTTGAAATCCCCTCCATGGAGGGCAATAAGCTGGTTACCATAACCCAGGACGTGGTGGAAAAATCCGAACTGCCTGAAATTCATCCTGTACAGAAAAGTGCCTAGAGATGCGCCTGGACGGTGTATCAAAATTTTTTAAGATCAAGGGCTTGAAACGATCCCCGCCTTCCGGCCTGTTTGACGCGGAGGCCCTTGCGGAGGAATTTCCCCTGCTCCCCCTGCGGGATCTGGTGCTCTTTCCCAATACGGTTATTCCCATATTCATCACCTACAGATCCGGTGTCAACGCGGTTGAGGAGGCCCTGCGCCGGGATCGCCGGCTTTTTGCGGCGTGTCTGAAACCCGAGGGTGGGGACACCTATCCCACGGGCAGCGTGGTCCGCATGGTTCAGCACCTGCGGCTCCCCGATAATACCTTTAGGGTGGTTTTGCAGGGCGAATACCGGGCCGCAATTGCATCCCTGACCCAGCATGATAATCTCTCCCTGGTCAAGGTGGAGCCCATCAGAATTACCGGCCTTGATGAGCTTTCCGCAGGGATTGCGGCGGAAGGCTTGGCTGAAAGCCCGGCGCAAGGCCTAGCGGAAAATCCGAAAATGGCGGCCCTTCTGCGATCTGTACAGAAGTCCTTTGCCCAATACGCGGAATTTTCAAAAAAAATCAGCACCGATACCCTTACGGCGGTTGAAAAAACCGAAAACACCGAGCGGCTGGCCAACCTGATCTGCAATTCCATCGCGGTAAAGGCGGAAAAAAAGCTTGAGCTCCTTGCCATCGGCGATGTGGTCAAACGGCTTGAAAAGATCCTTGAAACCCTGGAACGGGAAAATGAAATTTTCGGCATCCAGAAAAACATCACCGGCAAGGTCAAGAACCGGATGGATAAAAACCAGCGGGACTACTACCTCCACGAGCAGCTTAAGGAAATCAACAAGGAGCTGGGGAAGGACAGGGACGCGCCGGAGCCGGATGAATTCGCCGACATCGAAAAAGCCATCGAGGAAAAGCATCCCCCCCAGGAGGTGCTGGCCAAGGCCCGGAAGGAGATTGCCCGGCTGCGGAAGCTCCAGTCCATGTCCCCGGAGGCGGGGGTGCTCCGGGGTTACCTTGAGTGGATCGCGGACCTCCCCTGGAGCGAATACAGCCCCGATTCGGTGGACCTTGCGGAGGCGGAAAAGATACTCGATGAAGACCACTTCGACATGCGGAAGGCCAAGGAGCGGATTCTGGAATTTATCGCGGTGAGGCAGCTTACCGCCAGCATCGGGCACACTGGCCCGGCTGGTTCTGATACCCCATTAGTGGAAGAAAAATCCGATGCAGTCGATGAACAGAGCCGCGCCATCAAAACAGGCCCCGCTACTGATAACGCCAAGATTGAAGCCCCCGAGCAGACCGGTATCAAAGGCCCAATCCTCTGCTTCGTGGGCCCGCCGGGGACGGGAAAAACCAGCCTGGGCAAATCCGTGGCCCGGGCCCTGGGACGGCGTTTTGTGCGGATATCCCTGGGGGGGGTGCGGGATGAGGCGGAGATCCGGGGACACCGGAAAACCTACGTGGGGGCCCTGCCGGGGAAGATCATCCAGTCCATGCGGAAGGCCGGGACCATGAACCCGGTGTTCCTGCTGGACGAAATCGACAAGCTTTCCAGCGACTTCCGGGGGGACCCCGCTTCGGCCCTGCTTGAGGTGCTGGACCCGGAGCAGAACTCCAGCTTTACCGATCATTATATGGAAGTCTCCTACGACCTTTCAAAAGTCCTCTTCATCACCACCGCCAATTCGCTCCATACCATACCCTACCCTCTCTTTGACCGGATGGAGATCATCGAAGTCCCCGGTTACGGGGAAAACGAAAAGCTTGCCATTGCCAAACAGTTTCTGGTGCCCAAGGAACTGGCGGAAAACAGCCTTGATTCCGCGAAGATCACCTTTCAGGATGATGCCATACGGGAGATCATCCAGCACTGGACCATGGAAAGCGGGGTACGGAGCCTTGAGCGGGAGATTGCCCGCTGTATCAGGCGGATTGCACGGGACGCGGTGAAGAAAGACTACGGCAGGGACCCGGAAAAACCGGTGAGCTCCTTCAAAAAGACCATCCGGCAGGAGGACCTTGAAAAGCTCCTGGGCAGGCGGAAGTACAAGAACGACGTGGTCTTTAAGGAGGCCCGGATCGGGGTCACCTACGGCCTTGCCTGGACCGAGGTTGGGGGCACCATGCTCCCCGTGGAGACCATCCGCTTTGAGGGGAACGGGGACCTTATCATGACCGGAAACCTGGGGGATGTGATGAAGGAGAGCGCCCGGATCGCCCTTTCCTGGCTCCGCAGTTCCCATGAGCGGTACAATTTTCTGGTGGAGGATGTGGGCAAGACCGATTTCCATATCCACGTTCCCGAAGGGGCCATCCCCAAGGACGGCCCTTCCGCGGGTATCACCCTGGCGGCCTCCCTGCTTTCCACTCTTTGCCAGATACCCCCCAAGCCCGGTGTCGCCATGACCGGGGAACTCACCCTCACGGGCCGCATCCTCCCCATCGGGGGGCTCAAGGAAAAGTTATTGGCCGCCATCCGCAACGGCATGGAACGGGTGCTCCTCCCCGAGGACAACCGGGAAGACTGGGCGGAACTGGACAAGGAAGTCCGGGACGCCATTGCCGTGGACTTTGTGGAAAACGCCGACCAGGCATTCAAAATCCTCTTTGACGGGGGAATTCAGCGTAAAGGGAACGGACTGCGGCGCAAGGGCGCGCCGAAAAAGCCAGGAAAAACGAAAAAAACCACAAAAAAAGTGAAATAAGACAAACCAGCTTATTTCAGTCCCGTAGTAACAATACCTTCAACAAAATATTTTTGAGCGCAGGCAAAGATAATTGCACAGGGCAAAATGGAAAGCACCGACATGGCAAACATCTGCCCCCAGGGAACCACTGCGGAATTATCGCTAAAGGTCCTCAAGGCAAGGGAAACAGTCAATTTTTCAATGCCGTTAATATAAATGAGCTGGTTCAAAAAATCATCCCAACTCCAGATAAAGGAAAAAATTCCGATGGTAAAAATTGCAGGTTTACAATTAGGCATAATGATACGAAAAAACTGCCGGAAATAACTGCAGCCGTCCACCAGGGCCGCCTCATCAAGTTCCTTGGGGATACCCCGCATAAACTGAATCATCAGATAAATTGAAAAGGCCCCACTGACCTGGGCAAAGAAGGCGGGTACCGTTAAAGGGAGATACGAGTTCCCCCAATGGAGACGCATAAAGAGGAGGTAACGGGGGATGAGCAGTATCTGCCCCGGCAGCAGCAGGGTGGCGATGATGAGTGAAAAAAGGAGGCCCTTGCCGGGAAAACGCAGCCGGGCAAAGGGGTAAGCGGTTAAAGAAGCGCTTATCACGGTACCGATAACGATGAGAGAGGAAATCAGGAAAGAATTGCGGTAGAATTCCATAAAAGAATGCCGGGGAACCGAAAACCACCCGTTTCTGTAATTCTCAAAGAGCCATTTTGAGGGAAAAACCGCCTTGATATCAAAAATTTCAATATTATTCTGGAAACTGGAAAGGACCATCCATATAACCGGATATAACATACCAATGGCCAGGATAACGAGGAGCGTATGCTTTATAACCTTGGGAAGTATTTTTTTCCCCTTCACCTTATTTGTTTTCATGGCTCAACCCTCGTTGGCATAGAATACCCAGAATTTAGATGTGACAAAAATTACCGCAGTGATGGCGGCAATCAGGAGGAACAGAACCCAGGACATGGCGGAAGCATAGCCGATACGCATATTGCCGGCAAAGGCTTCCTGGTAGATGTGCATGACGGTAAAGAGGGTTTCGCCCATGGGCCCCCCATGGGTAATGATATAGCTCTGGGTAAAGGCCTGGAATCCACCGATCAACTGTAAAACCAGATTGAACTGGATCACCGAAGAGAGCATGGGCAGGGAAATATGTATAAAGCAGCGGTACCGGCCGGCCCCATCAATTAAAGCTGCTTCATAAAGTTCATTGGGAATGTTTTTAAGGCCGGCGATAAAAATAATCATGGAAGAACCAAATTGCCAGACCGCCAGCAGTATCAATATATTTAAGGCATAAGAGGGTTCCCCCAGCCATGATTTAGGCTGGAGCCCTATCAGGCCGACCAATTGGCTTACGGTCCCTTCTTTATCAAAGAACTGCCGCCACATGATTGCCACAGCAATGCTGCTTCCGATAAGGGAAGGTATATAGAAAGCGGTCCGGTAAAAGGTAGAACCTTTTTTTAATATCAATGCCAGCGCCAGGGCAAAAACGAGTTTGAGGGGGACGCCAACCAGGGCGTAACGGGTAGTAACCAGAAGGGATTTTTGAAAATTCCGGTCCCTGGTGAACATCCTGACAAAATTATCAAGGCCTACAAAATCCCCGGTAAGCATGCGGGAGTTGGTGAAACTCAGCCAAAAGGAAGTTATAAAAGGATAGGCGAAAAATACCAGCATCCCGATAATCCAGGGGATTAAAAAGGTGTATGCCGTTAGTATCTCATTTGCCGCCATTGATGAAAATGGACGCCTCTTTTTCAAAATCACACCTCCTGCCTGCACCGGGTGTATGAAAAAATAGCTGCCGGAATTCCGGCAGCTATTATCCTGGAGCCTTTTATCTGCCTAAATCTTTTTTCAATTCCTCAAACCGGGCGCCGGCCTGGGCCGGGGTCAGACGGCCGTATCCAACCTCTTCACCAACAGTGAGAAGATCCCGGTCAAAAAGATCGTAGGTTCCCGCAGGACCCGCAAAATAGGGGTTGACGGTCTTATCGTAGATCTGGCCGACGATGGAGAAAACCTTCTGGTCGGTATCCGTCAATATGCCGGGGGACGAAAGGACAGCGTTCCGCTGGCTGGTAGAAGGCAGAACCCCCCGGACCGACTTGAGGGTCTTGCCCACTTCCGGATCATTGGCCAGGTAGTTGATGAAATCTACAGCCACACGGGGATTTTTGCTGTTGGCATACACACAGGTAATAAGACCGGGCTTGGCAAATACTGCGGCGCCCTTACCCTTACCATCGTGGGGGTATTCAATCATCACCAATTCATCCTTGGTCATTCCCTGGTAATAGCCGAACCAGCTGGCAAACTGAAAGCCCATGAGGGTTTTGCGGTGCAGGAAGGGAAGATCCTGCTGCTGGAGATTAACGCTTTCCGCAGGAGGCAGAATCACCCCGGCAGGCAGCTTGCCGAAATAATCCATAAAGTTGGCGACATCCTGCCCGGTCATAATCATTTCCTTATCGGTCCAGGGGAAAGGGGGTTCTTTGCCCAGATGGGTAATGTTCCATACCGGTATCAGATCCTGGAGGTCCCGCTGCATCCGGGGGTCCTGCATACCGTAAACTTTTCCACCGGATTTCATATAGGCTTCCGCGCAGATCCTGATAAGATCATCCCAGGTATAGGACCCTGTGGGGACCTTAATACCCAACTCGTCAGCCAGAGTTTTATTGAAATAGACCACGTTGGCGTTAAGGCTGATATTCGCCCCGTAAAGTACGCCGTCAATGGAACAGGACTTGTTCACCTCCGGGTTATGGGTGCTGACATCCAACAGATTAGTCACATTCAGGGCGGCTTTCTGGCTTACCACCGGCGCAAGCCATTCCGCAGAAAGGGTAAACACATCCGGAGCGTTGCCGCCGGCAATTTGGGACATCAACTTATTGTAAACGCCATCGTAACCGGAATATTCGGGGGTGATCTTAACCCCGGGATGCAGGGCTTCATAAGCGCTGATAACCTTCAGGGTCGCCTCATTCCGCTCTTCATTGCCCCACCAGGTAAAGCGGATCTCCCCGCTGAGAGGCCCGGTTGCAGAAGCCGCCTGGTTTTTCTGCTGGCCGCCTCCGGCAAACAAGCTGCCGCCCTGAACAGCAAACAGGAAAATCAATGCCAGTACGCACAGACGCGCCGTTATTTTGCCTTTTTTCATAACATCCTCCATTTCCTTATTTCTCATACCCAAACTGGGTATATATACAAAATTAAAAAATGATTCTAATGATTAGAACTATCTTCAGTCTTCAGATGTTATGGTAAGCCCATTCCCGGTTAATGTCAAGAAACATTTTGTTTTTCATTGACCCGGCGGGTCGGCTTTAAAGCCCTGTTTTGCTCCCCTTTTATACCCGGTATTTTTTTATCTCATCAAATTCCTTAAGGAAAGCCAAATCTGTTTTGACCCCCTCGCTGTGACGCATCGCCTCAATGAGCTGGCCCTGGCTGCTGAATGAGGTAACGGAAACTGCCGGAAATGGCTGGACATTGAAATAGAGGTACGCCAAATCGGCAACGCTTAAGCCCGTCTCCCGGCTGAAGGCTTCCGCTTTTGCAAATATCCGGTCATTTTCGGGGCATTGATAGGTGGCTTCGATCTTCGGCGGGATGGCGGTTCCCCGGCTTCTGCGGATAAAATACCCCTTGGAAAGCCCGGTAAAAGCCATGGCGCTGAGCTGGGTTTGGGTATGGTACCCATAGGTCTCCCCATCCATCAGAACCCAGTTTTTGTTGCTTACCTGCTCCGCGCGGATATCCGCCAGGGCCCACATCAGTTGGTTGCAGATAAAACCGGGGCTCCCTTTCTTATCCGCATATGCCCGTGCGGCGCGGATGCGTGCAAGGGTCCAGTTTGAACAGCCGTACCAGCGGATCTTCCCCGCTTTTACCTGTTCATCCAGACAATCAATAAGCTCTTCTACCGACCGGTGAATATCATCCCGCTGCAAAAAATACAAATCGATATAATTGGTTTGCAAAGCCCGCAGGCTCCCGTCAAGATCCTCTTTGACGGCATCCGGGCTTACCCGCGGCAGATCCTTCCCGTCAAAAAGGGGATGCGCCCCCATGGTACCCAGGATGATCTTGTCCCGCGTTCCCCGTTCCTTTATCCACTGCCCAATGATAAGCTCGCTTTGGCTTTTTGGGCCCGGCAGCCAGTCACAGAATGAATGGGCCGTATTGATCGTATTCCCCCCGTGATCAAAGTAATAGTCCAACTGGGCTTTACAATCCTCCACCGGTACCATGCCGCCATAATGGGCGGTTCCGATGGACATCCGGGATACCCTTAAGTCCGTATGAGTCAGCTGAATATATTCCATGTCTTCATTTCCTTCTTTTAATATGCTTACCCCTACTTCCCCGCTGTCTCCTGAATCACTTCCAATGTCCGCTCGGCGCAGCGGTCCCAGGAGAAGGACTTCACCCGCTCAAGGCCAAGTCGGCGGCATTCACGGGCGGTTTCACGTTTGGCGGTAAGGGTGACCATACGGTCCGCCATGTCTTCGGGATCCAGGGGATCAAAGTACAAAGCGGCGTGTTCGGCGGTTTCCGGGAAAGAAGCGGCCCGGGCGCAGGCTACGGGGACGCCGGAGGCCATGGCTTCCAGGACGCTCAGGCCAAAGCCTTCATACATTGAGGGGAAAACGCAGATATCCGCGCCGGAGTAGAGTTCCGGGAGGCTTTTGAGGGGAAAATAGCCGGTAAAGAAAATATCGTTCCGATAGGGAGAAACGGCAGCGGCTTCTTTTACTTTATCGGCGCCGTGGCTGTCGCTGCCGGCCAGGACGAGGCGGTGGGGATAGCCGGTCCGCTCCTTGAATATGCCGAAGGCTTTGATGAGCCGGATGTGGTTTTTGACGGGGTGATCAATACGGGAAACACAGAGCATATAGGGCCGGCGGAAACTGAAGGGCTGGATAAGCACCACGCTTTCCTCGTTCCGGGGCCGGGGATAAAAGGCGGAGAGGTCTATGCCGTTGGGAACAACTTCGATGCGGGATTCCCTGACCCGGGTAAGTTCAATCAGTTCCTGCTTGACCCAGTTGCTTACCGCGATGATCCGGTCAAGGCGGCGCAGGGAGTTGGGGAGCACCATCCTGCGTACCGCCCCCAGATGTTCACGGGTCTTCCGGGTACCCCAGTAGGCGGCCATGTCGTGGACCGTACCAATGGTGGGACAGGGAGAAGACCGGGGGGGCTGTTTATGGGCGGCAGGGAAGAAACAGGCGTCATAGGACCGGGATTCGGCGAATTTGGGGTATTTGAAAATATGCCAGATGGAATTGGCGGTTCTGCCTGAGACATTGCAGCTGGGGACAAATTCCATATCCGGGGCCGCCTCGTTATAGGCAAAACGGTCAAAATCCCAACCGAATAGCTCATACAGGGCGCCTGAAGGGGGAATTCGCTTGAGCAGCTGGGTCAAATAGACGCCGACCCCCGACTTGCCGCCATCGCAGGCAAAGGTGTCGATACCGATCTTCATTGTCTGCCCTCCCCTATGAAAAAAATAGTATACCAGATGGGGGAAGGCGTATCAAGTTGAAAACCAATTAATCCACGGCTGTTTCCTCGTATTCATCCCAAGCCGGGTCCAGGCAGTTCCCCGGCCTGAAGGGTCTGAAATTCCAGGGGCTGTCCCCGGCCAGCGGCGCCAGGGCTTCCCGGTCGGCGGGGCCAAAAAAGCCGTTGGGCAGGTTCAGGCTGCGGAACTCGTGCGGGATGCCGGATGCGCGGATAAGGGCGGCGCTTTTTTGTAAGGCGGCTTCAAGGGAACCGGCGCCCGGTGACTGGGGTAGTAATACTGCGTACCGTGATGGGGCGATCTTTAAATCCATAGCAATATAATCGGGCCGGGTGTCGGGCGCTGCCAACAGTTCTTCAAGGACCGCCGGGAAGGTTCCATTGGTGTCAAGCTTTACCGACAAGCCGGGCAAGCCAAGCTTGCCTTGCGCCTTAATGCGGCGGATCAGAGCCGGCAAATCCCGGTACAGCGTAGGCTCCCCACCGCTTAAAACCACGCCCCCCAAAACATTCCGCCGCTTTTCGATCTGTTCCAGCGCATGTTCCAAAGAAATGCGCCCCGCTGCGCTTTGCGGCGTTAATACCAGTTCCCGGTTCTGGCACCAGGGACAGCGGAGGTTACAGCCGGAGAAAAAAATCACCGATGCGATCTTGCCGGGATAATCAACAAGGCTGGTCTTTCTGAAAGAGATTTGGGCGTCCAACATAATAACAATTATCCACAGATTACGGTTTATATAATTCGTGTAATCCGTGGACCCTATTATTCTAACTCGCTACCCGGTTTTTGAATGAAGCGATAGCGCCCGAATCCCAGGCGCGGTCCAATTCTTCACCGCTGGCGGAAAGCAGTATTGCTGTGGGGGTGGATAACACATTCCGCCGGGCCGCCTCCGCAAGTCCCGCCTCGGTATCGGCGTTCACCAGATCCACGGGGATGCCCAGCCGCCCCGCCGCTTCCTTTGCGGAAGGGCAGGCGGGGCAGGCGGGGCGCACGAAGAGCAATAGACGGGCTCTTTCGGTTTTCTCCACCGCATTGCGGGATTTTGTTTTCCCCCGCAGTGTTTCTGCGGGAACCGATGCAGTATTTCCGCCCTTTTCCTGTAAGCAGGACAGGGAGACAGCGGCATCGTAAAGCCGCCGCTCCCCATATTCTTCCCGCTTCCCCCGGTTCCAGTTCCGCACCGAACGGTAATAACCAACGATCCGGCTGTACACCTCCGCAGGCGTCCCTTCCACTGCTGAAAGGGTCTCCCTCGCCGCGGCCAAATCTTTTTCAATCTCCTCAAGGGTTCGCATGTTCTTTTTTCTCCTGTACTTTTTTAACCGGCCCCGGCTTTAGCCGGCCGCCAGCAGGGTTTCCTTTTCTTTTTCCAGTTCCGCAATTTGTTTTTTAATTGCCGCCTCCTTTTCTTCTTTGCATTTGGGGCAGTGGAAATGTTCCCCCTTCAAATACCCATGGACCGGGCACACCGAAAAGGTGGGTGAGATGGTGTAGTAGGGAAGGCGGTAATTGGCGGCGATGCTTTTTACCAGATCCCGGCAGACCCGCCAATCCTTGATGGCCTCGCCCAAAAAGGCGTGGAACACGGTTCCCCCGGTATAGGCGGTTTGCAGGGCTTCCTGCTGATCCAGTGCATCGAAGATGTCCTCGGTTTCCATCACCGGCAGCTGGGTGGAATTGGTGTAGTAAGGCTCATCGGTCCCCGCGGTAATGATCCTGGGGTAGTGTTTTTTGTCGTGCTTGGCCAGCCGGTAACTGGTGGATTCCGCCGGGGTGGCTTCAAGGTTGAAGAGTTCCCCGGTTTCTTCCTGGAAGTCCGCGAGCCGTTCCCGCATGAACTTCAGCACTGCAAGGGCAAAGGAGCGGCCTTCAACAGTCGCGATACTGACGTTCTTCCCCAAAAAATTTTGCAGGCACTCGTTCATCCCCACAAGACCGATGGTATTAAAATGGCTGTCAAAATTTTTCAGGTACCGTTTGGTGTAGGGGAAGAGCCCCGACTCAAAGAGTTTTGTTACCGCCTTGCGTTTGATCAAAAGGCTGTCCTTGGCCAGCGCCATGAGCTTTTCCAGACGGCGGTAAAAATCGACTTCGTCTTTTGCAAGGTAACCGATCCGGGGCAGGTTGATGGTCACCACCCCGATGGACCCGGTAAGCTCGTCGGAACCGAAGAGGCCGCCGCCGCGCTTCCGGAGTTCCCGCTTGTCAAGCTGGAGCCGGCAGCACATGGACCGCACATCCTCGGGGTTCAAATCTGAATTGACAAAATTCTGGAAGTAGGGAGTGCCGTAGCGGGCGGTCATTTCAAAGAGGAGCTTCGCGTTGTCACTGTCCCAGTCGAAATCCGCGGTAATGTTGTAGGTAGGGATGGGGTACTGGAAACCCCGCCCGTCGGCGTCGCCCTCAAGCATGAGTTCGATGAAGATACGGTTGACCCGGTCCATTTCGCTTTTGCAGTCACCGTAGGTAAAGTCCGTTTCCCTGCCGCCTACCACGGCTTTGCGATCTTTTAAATCGGCCGGGCAGTTCCAGTCCAGGGTGATGTTGGTAAAGGGCGCCTGGCTGCCCCAGCGGCTGGGGGTGTTCACCCCAAAGACAAAGCTTTGCAGACACTGTTTGATTTCCCTGTCGCCCATGTTATCAATTTTGACGAAGGGGGCGATGTAGGTATCGAAGGAGCTGAAGGCTTGGGCCCCGGCCCATTCGTTTTGCAGACAGCCCAAGAAATTCACCGCCTGCTGCATCAGGGTGGAAAGGTGCTTTGCGGGCTTGCTGGTGATCTTGTCGGAGACGCCCCCCAGGCCCTCGGCGATAAGCTGCCTCAGGGACCAGCCCGCGCAGTAGCCTGAGAACATCGACAGGTCGTGGATATGGAAGTCGGCGTTCCGGTGGGCGTCGGCAATTTCTTCAGTGTAGATGTTTTTAAGCCAGTAGTTGGCGGTGATACTCCCGGAATTGTGGAGGATGAGCCCCCCCAGGGAATAATTGACGTTGGCGTTTTCGTTCACCCGCCAGTCGGATTGCTGCAAGTAGCCGTCCATGGTGGAGTCGATATCCAGCATGAGCTTTTTGGCGTCCCGCATGGCCTCATGTTTTGCCCGGTAGAGGATGTAGGCCTTGGCCGCAGCGGTTTCCGGTGAACCGGGGCCGGCGCCCTCAATAAGGGCGGTTTCCACCAGATCCTGAATCTCCTCAATGGCGGGGATCGAATTGCGGTGCCGCCCTTTCATCATTTCTTCTATTAAATTCTCAACCCGCGCCGTTATGGACTCTACTCTGATGGCCTGTTCAGCCGCCCCGCCGCTCCCCACGGCGGCAAAGGCCTTTCCTACGGCCTTATAAATTTTGAGCCGGTCATAGGCCTCAATTTCCCCCGACCGCTTCACCACGTTCCTGATCACGACTTTTTCCCCCTGCGGGAGGATTTCCCCCCCATTTTCTGTATCTCGCTGACAAATTCATCCAAATTTTCGAAATGCCGGTACACCGAGGCAAAGCGGATATAGGCCACTTTGTCCAGGGCGGCAAGTTTTTCCAGCACCAGGTCCCCAAGGGCCTTTGCATCGATCTCGTGGTTGCCCTTGCCCAGAATGGCGGCCGCGTCCTCAATCTCATTGATAAGGCTCTCGATGTTCATCTGGGACACGGGCCGCTTTTCCAGGGCCCGCTGGACCCCCCGCTCGATCTTTGCCCGGTCAAAGGGCTCCCGGCGATTGTCCTTTTTGACCACCATGAACTGCTTGTCCTCGATCCGCTCGTAGCTGGTGAACCGGTACCCGCAGCCGTTGCATTCCCGCCTGCGCCGGATAGCCTCCCCGCCCGCCAATGTCCGGGATTCAATCACCTTATCGTCAAAATTGCCGCAATGGGGGCATCGCATCTTGTGTCGCCTCTATTCTATATATTCGGTATATAGCGCCGCATATATAGCGCTTTCTTACTTTTAATCTGATAATAACACGCTACACATTGTGTAGCAAGTACCCTTTGCGGCATCACGCGTCTTTCGTATATATTTCCCCCTTGCGCTCCACCCCTTCTTCCAGGACAATTAAACAATGACCGCCGATCAGAAAACTCATCTTGCCTCATTCCTCGATTTGACCGCCGACACCCTCCGGGGCGGTTACACCCGGGATCGGGAACCATACGCCTTTACCGATTCGGCGCCGGCGCGGCCCCTGGTGATGCTTATCGGGGAAGGTCTTGAGGCCAAGGGAACGGCGGGGCAGCTCCTGGACAAGATGCTTGCCTCCATCGGCCTTTTTCGGGGGAAGAACTGTATGAACGGCAATGGGGGGCAGATAAACGCACTGAGGCCGCGGTTCATCCTTTATCTGGGGCCGGCTGCAAGCGGGTCCCTCAATGTTGATATTCCCCTGCTTACCACCTATCACCCCGAGGAGCTGCTGCAGAACGCTTCCCTGAAACGCCCCGCCTGGGAGGATCTGAAAACCCTCCGCTCAAAACTTATGGAGCTGGACCCTGACTACGCCCTTTCCGTGGAGACAAGAACCTAGGTGGCCCAATACCTGGACCTGGTTTTTGACATCCCGGCAAAAACGACCTTTAGCTACCGCCGGGATGAAAAGGGGGAAGCCGCCGTGGGGAAGCGGGCCATGGCCCCCTTCGGCAAACGGGAAGTCCTGGGCTACATCGTCGGTGAAGGGGACGATCTTCCATCCGGAATGGACGAGGGGGGGATAAAACAGCTGCGCCGGGTGGTGGACCCCGAACCTCTCTTTGACGGCCGGGACATCAGCCTTGCCCAATGGATGGCCGACTATTACCTGTGCAGCCTGGGTCAGGCCCTGTCCGCAATGATCCCCTCGGGCAGGCGGCCCGGCTCCTACCCTTCCCTTCCGGATGATGAAAATGAAATCACCGCCGCCGCCCTGGAGCTCTCCGACGAACAGCAGCAGGCCCTGGACGCCATTATCGGAATAGAAGAAAACCACAAAGGAACACAAAGGAACACAAAGGACAGGGAGGGAAAAGAAAGAGCTGCGGGCGCCGCCTTGCCGCCTATGTTCTACCTCTACGGCATCACCGGGTCGGGCAAGACCGAAGTATTTCTCCGGGCGGCGGAACATATGCTGAAGGCGGGCAAATCGGTGATCTACCTGGTACCGGAAATTTCCCTGACCCACCAGACTGCGGAGGCTATCGGTAAACGGTTCGGGACGGCGGCGGCGACACTGCACTCGGGGATGAGCGGGGCTGCCCGGCTCACCGAGTGGATGCGTATCAAAAGCGGGGAGGTGCGGATCGTGGTAGGGCCCCGGAGTGCGGTCTTTGCGCCGGTACAAAACCTGGGGCTCATCATCATTGACGAGGAACACGACGGCTCCTATAAGTCGGGGAACACCCCCCGCTACCATGCCCGGCAAGTCGCCATGCATCGCTGTTCTGTGGAAGGGGCCCTATTGGTGATGGGATCCGCCACACCTTCGGCGGAAGCTTGGAAGCTCATGAATGACGGAGGGATTAAGCGCGAGGGGAATGGATTGCGGCGGCTGGACCTTTCCCGCCGTCTTTCCGGGGGCAAGCCCCCGGAGATAAAACCGGTGAGCCTTGAACATACCGAAGGCTGCCTTACTGAGGAATTAAAAGAGGAGATCCGAAAAACAGCCCAAATGGGGCGGCAGACCATCCTGTTTTTGAACCGCCGGGGTTTTGCCTATTTTTACCACTGCCCGTCCTGCGGCTTTGAACTTTCCTGCCGCCACTGTTCCGTATCCCTCACTTACCACAAAAGTAAGGGCCGGGCTGTTTGCCACTACTGCGGCTATTCGGAAGTTCCCCCAAAGGCCTGCCCCCAATGCGGCTCCCTGGAAGCGGGGTTCTCAGGCTTCGGCACCGAGATGATCGAGGAGGAGGTGCGCCGAACCTTTCCGGAATTACGGGTGCGCCGGGCCGACGCGGATTCCACCAGCAAAAAGGGAAGCCTTGAGGAGACCCTGGCCCTGTTCCGGGCCGGAGCGGTGGACATATTGCTGGGGACCCAGATGGTGGCCAAGGGGCTCAACTTTCCCGGGGTGCGGCTCGTGGGGGTGATCCTGGCGGATACGGGGCTCCACCTGCCGGACTTCCGCGCGGCAGAGCGGACCTTTTCCCTCATCGTCCAGGTGGCGGGGCGCGCAGGGCGCTATTTCCCCGACGGCAAGGTGATCGTCCAGACCCTGCGGCCCAGGGACCCGGTGATCACCCGGTCCTGCGCCCTGGATGTGGCGGGCTTCTTCGATGCCGAGCTGAACCAGCGGCAGATGCTCCATTTTCCGCCCTACTCCCGGCTCATCCGCTTTACGATCCGCGCCCGTGACCCGCTCAAGGCGGATAAGGCCATAAACCGGCTTGCAAGCCTCGCGGAGGGGCTCATCCCCGCCGGGGGGGATGTACTGGGCCCCGCAGAATGTCCCATCGGCATTATCGCGGGGAACCACCGGCGGCAGCTCATTCTTCGAGGATCTTCCATGGGCGCCCTTCACGGGGCTGCACGGACCCTCCTTGAGCGTTACGAAAAGGGTAAGGACAGCGCCGTCTACCTTGAGGTAGATGTGGACCCGGTCAGCCTGCTTTAGTCTGCAAGGATTAAGATTGTTTTGTCATGGATTCAAATTTCGCATACTTTGACATAAACACCAGATCCACTGTTCCAACGGGGCCGTTCCGCTGTTTCGCCAAAATAAGGCTCGTCTTGCTCCCCTCCCCCGTTGGAGGGGGCTGGTCCCCGCTTTTTTTGTCCGATTCCCGCTCCCGGTGGAGAAACATAACCACATCGGCGTCCTGTTCGATGGAGCCCGAATCCCGGATGGAAGAAAGGGTGGGCTTCTCCCGCTCCGCCTCGCGGGTAAGCTGGCAGAGCACCACGATGGGAATATCCAGCTCACGGGCAAGGCTTTTCAGAGACCGGGATATTTCGGAAATCTGCTCATACCGGGGTATAAAATTATTTTCCGAGCTGATAAGCCCCAGGTAATCAATAAAAATGATCTCAACTTTTTGCTGTGCCCGTATCCGCCGGGCCTGGGCGCGGAGGTCCAGAATCTTCATGTTCGGCATGTCCACGATATACAGGGGAGCCTCGTAGATATTCTCCGCAGCACGGAGGAGATCCTGATAATCACTTGATTTGAGAAAACCATTCCGCAGATTGTTGGATTCGATCCGCCCTTCCATGGCGATAAGCCGCTGCATCAGGGCCATTTCGGACATTTCCAGGGTGAAAAAAGCGGCGGGTATCCGTTTCTTGATGGAGATATGGCTTGTCATGGTCAGGGCCAGAGCGGTTTTTCCAATGGACGGCCGTGCGCCGATGATAATAAATTCCGAAGGATGAAAGCCCGATGTATACTTTTCAAGCTCATCAAACCCCGAAGGAACGCCGGTATATTCCTGTTTGGAATGATAGGCGTCTTCGATGATCTTGAGTGCGCCGGGGACGATCTCCTTGACGCTTTTGTAACTCAGAACCTGCCGGTTATCGCTTAAATCAAAGATCCGCTGCTGGGTCTCTTCCAGGATCATCCGGGATTCTAGGGACTCGTTAAAAATCTTGGCGCTTATTTCCCCGGAAACCCGCAGCAGAGCCCGGCGCAGGGAGTAACCCTGCACGGTCTTGGCGTAGTATTCGATGTTGGCGCTGGATGGCACCACGCTGGTAAGGGAGGACACATAGGCGGCGCCCCCGGCTTCATCCAGTTTCCCGTTTTGCCTGAGTTCCCCGGTTACGGTGAGGATATCCGCCTTGACGCTCTTGTCGTAAACACCCAGGATCGCTTCAAATACCAGGTTATTGGCGTTTGAATAAAAATCCCCCTTGTGGAGGTACTGCATGGCGGCGCCGATGGCATCGGAATCCATGAGCATGGCCCCAAGGGCCGCCCGTTCCGCCTCATCATCGTGAGGGGGAATTTTATCCTTTAGTCCGGGAGCCGCCATTGGTCAGTCGTTTATTCCTGGACAGCCGGTTCAGAAGCCGCAGGCTCCGCGGCGGGAACATCGGCGGAGGCCGCTTCGGCAGTTGAAGCTTCAACGGATACTTCGGCCGGGGCCGCAGATCCTTCTGCTGCAGGAGCCGCTTCCTCATCCCTTCTTCGGCGGGAAGGCCGATTGGGGGCGGAGGGGGTTTTGGCTTCTTCAACATGACCCTGGACGGTGACCGTTATTTCAGCGGCGGCGCTTTCGTAGAGCTTAACCGTGACCTTGTACTTGCCCACGCTCTTGAAGCTGGTTCCCGCAAGTTCAATCCGTTTCCGTTCAATCTGGTAGCCCTGTTTGGCAAATTCATCCATTATGGTCTGGCTGGTTACGGCGCCGTAGAGTTTGCCGTTGGCCCCGGCGGGCATGGTGAGGGTAAGTTCCAGGGCTTCAAGCTTTTCCTTAAGACCCGATGCGTCCTTCCGTTTTTCCGCCTTCCGGGCCTCAATTTCTTCCTTCCGGGA
>BOAV01000002.1 GCA_026002045.1 Spirochaetia bacterium
TACTATGTGATACATCAGCGTACTCACATTATGTTCTTTATGGATGATCTCACTCATCCTTCTAGTATATTCTTACTTTCAGCCGCGGCAAGCCGCGGGGTATTAAACCGTATAGGCTTCGCCTAATAAATACTTTGCAATTGGATAACCTGTACCACAGCCTATATCAAGAACTTTTCCACCAGGCTTCAATTTATTACAAAATCCTATTACTATATTGCTTACTTTGTCCTTTTCTCTGGCTTCAACCCAGTCTGTCGAGATATGATTATATGCCTTTCTGTTTTTCTCACTTGTATTCATAATGTAATCCAGCCATGCTACTCATCAAACTCGGCCCTGTCATATTCCTTCAATTTGTGGGCTGTAATTATGGTATAACTATAAGAATTAATTGTCATCATACAATTATCTACATTTACATACCAGTTTTTACCTTTTCTGGAAATATGGCAGTTTGGATCTTTAATTTTATTTTTACACCATTTTACAACATCGGTAATATCCAAATCAAGATTTTTCTTAATTCGTTCAATCCCTAATTCGGTTGTATGAATTCTGTCAATATTTAAAATCAAATCATTGTTGATCATTTATCATTCTTTTCTTCGAGCAATCATCTCTATCTCGATTTTGCCCCTAAAGGCAATGATGCTACCCCTATGGTTGTTCTTGCCGGGTATGGTTCAGAAAATTGCTGCTTATAGACTTCATTCATAGCTGAAAAGTCATTCATATCTGTCAAGAAAACATTTACCTTCTGAACATCATCAGGCCCTAAACCAGTAGCCTCCAATACACCGAATAGATTATTAAACCCCTGTTGGGTCTGAGCTTTAATATCCCCCTCTGCAAGTTTCCCGGTAGTAGGGTCTATCGGTGTCTGGCCTGACAAAAATATCAAACCATCTGAATCAATCCCATGTGAATATGGCCCCACAGAAATTGCCTTTTTTGAAGTAATTGCTTTCCTTGACATAATGAACGCCACCCTTAAAATATTTTTATTCAATGCTCTCTTTGGAAACTATTAGACTTTTTTATCCTCATATTTTATCTATTCTGAATCTGGATGAAGGATTGGTGGATCAGGATTTTAGAAATCCCCATCTTTAGCCAATCCATTCTCCTTCCTCATTCATCCAGCCTTTGCTGATATAGATGTTTTTCAAGTTGTTAAGGGCTTGCACGGTTTCACCGCCCACACTGTTACCCATAGTGCAGGCACGGCTCAGTCTTTTCCAGGAGTCCGGCCATATCCTTTTTTCAGGGTTATTCCTGGCTTCATCGACTTCTTCCAAAAATCTTTGGTGACCAGCGAGGGCTGCTTCCCGTTCCTCGGGGGTAGGCCATTTAAACTTATCTTTCTTCTTTCTTGACATATCTTACTCCTTTTCAAAAATCAAACACCGAACTTATAGGAACAAGTGTATTCCTCTCCTGCTCACTAGCTTCCTTCCCCAAGGCTCCCCCGGCTATGTCAGATATGCTGTATCCTTCATCTCCCATCTTGGTATTGATATTTACCTGTACCAAGGGACCTACCCAATCTACCATTCTGGTAGCCCAATCAAAAATGTAATTTTTTGCTATTTCTGATAAAGCATTAAGTTGGAAAGAATAACAAAATCCATTCTTTCTTATCCGTATCCATCCCTTACTTAAAATATCTCTGATAATTTCTTCCCTTGCTTTTTTCTCTGTCCCTACAGCCTCACCATAGGAATGATAGATGTCCTCTATCTGCTCAGTGGTATACCCAAAAGCATTCGGGTTATCAATAACCTTTTGAATATGAGTGCTCCCTTGTTCGACTGTGAGAATCTTTCCTTGGGGGCTAATCCACCATGCCGGGGCATTAGGGTCAAAATTGTTCATGTCTATTCCTTATTTCAGAACTTGTATCTGATTCTCCTTGAAAATCTTCTTGAACTTCGGTTCCATCTTATGAACCATTTTTATATTAGAGAAAACAAGTTTTATCGTCAAGCCATCGGATGATACCCAATATTTGACTGATTCAGGGGAAGCAACCTTACCCTTTTTTGAGGGAGCAGAGGGCTTCAATTTTCTGACCTTGGCCCTCATTTCCGACCGGGTTATCTTACCCTTCCCATGCTCTTTAAGGACTTCCAGCCGTTCTTTGGGGTCTGAAATCCCCTTGGTTTCGACGATATCTGTTAAGGTTATGCCGGCATAACCTTCCAAAGAATCCATCAATTCAGGGGTGTTATTAACTTCCTTTACCCCTACAAACAAGACCTTAATAAAACCTTCACTCTTCCCCATTGCCTCAGCAATCTGCTTTAGGGACATCCCCTGTTCCCGTAATGAGGAAAGGGCATTGCAGAGGTCTAATTGGCTCAAATCCTCACGTTGGACATTCTCGACCAACTGGATGACTGAGAGGTTTTCAGCATCCGAAATGATGCACCGGATAGAATGAAAACGATCCGGTTCTTTCTTGTAGAGAAGTTGGGAAGCCATGAACCTCCGGTGCCCGGTCTTGACGATATAAAGGTCTCCGGCTTCATAAACGGTAATAGGCTGAAGAAGGCCGTGCTGCCGGATACTTTCAGCAAGTTCTTCAATGTCCTTATATTCCTTTCGGACATTCTCCCTTATCTGGATGTCCCCAAGGGGTATGTCCTTAATAGTGAGTTTCACAGAACCTTTGTCCTGAGTCCCAACCTGTGAATTTTTTACTAACCTGAGATTCGGCATTATATGACCTCCTTAATGTCAATGCTTAGGATACTCTTAATAAGAGCCTTTACTTCCTCATATCCCTTTTGGGTTTCTGTCTTGTCAGATATTTTGTAATTCTGACCATTGATGAACTTACGAAAAACCGATGACCGGGAAATATGGCAGGGATTGATAAAGGCATTGAATGCCTCATCATTCAAAAACATATTGGTAATCTGGTTCCGGTAGGAGTTCTGATTTTCAGTAAGGGGCTTTTCAAACTGATTAAAGATGGTATGGGTATCAAGGTTTTCCAGTTCAAGATCCATTAATTTTTCAAACTGGTATTTTACCGCCTGATAACTGAAGATGTCTTGCTGAACCGGAATGAGCAGAATATCACTGGCCATTAGGACATTCCCAATGATATTGTCATAAGTGGGACTTGTATCAATAATGCAATAGTCATACTTTTGCCCCTGCAATGCCCTTTTGAGCCTTTTAAGGCTATCGGTACTTCGGAACTCATTGAGCCTGACATCCCCCCTGATTAGGTCCAAATTGTCATTTATCCTGATGTTGCACTCTTCAACCTTGGCTCCAAGAAACAGGTCAAAAATGCTCTTTTTCTGGTTCATTTCCCCATCATTGAGATAAAATGAGAGGGAATTGTTGCTTGCGTCAGCATCAATTACCAAACACTGGAAACCGGATTTGGTAAGGGCATTGATAAAGAGAATGGCTGTAGTTGTTTTGCCTGTCCCACCTTTGATTGAATTAATGGCTATCGTTTTCATTGTTCCCCCTATACCCCAAAGCCTATTTTCTTGCTGGTGTCTTTTACCAGTTTTTCATCCCGGCACATGGACATCATATCTTCCAATGCTGGTGTTCTGCCTGTCAGTATCATATCAATAGCCCTTTTCCGGGCGATGTTCTCAATCTGTCCCCCGGAAAATTGGAATGTATCTGCAAGGATAATAGAGTCATTATCAGAAAGGTCATTAATCATTGATTCCCAAATGGCTTTCCGGCTGTCTTTGTCCGGCTTGGAAAACTCAATCTTGTATAAAAACCTTCGTTCAAAAGCATCATCAAGATTGATAGTCAGGTTAGTGGTGGCTATAAGGATACCTTCAAGGTTTTCCAGTTCATCCAGTATGATGTTCTGTATGGCATTTTCAGTCTGTGCCGGACCTGTCCTTTCCCCACTAATCACCTGTCTCTTACTGAATATCCCATCAGCCTCATTGAAGAAAAGGATAGGGACATTCTCATTGTTTTTCATTGCAGATTTTACAAGGCCCCGGTATCGGTCAAAAACTTCTTTTATACGCTTCTCACTTTCCCCAAACCATTTTGTTTTAGTTTCTGAAATATCAACTTTAATGACATCCCTTTCTGTTAATCGGGCAATTTGGAGGACACTTTCTGTTTTTCCTGTACCGGGTTCCCCACTGAAAAGACAGGCAAAGCCAAGCCTCATATTGTTTGCTTCAAGACGGCTAATGACATTTTGAAACTGGCCTTTACCCAATAATTTCTGGAGCCTTAAAACTTTGTCCCTTTCGGATTCATTATAGATAAGTTCCTTGGGCTTAATGTCCTTAAAAGAAATCCACCCCTTCGGTTTCTTTACCATAAGGTTTTTGATTGAAATCTCCCCAAGCAGATCATCTTTGGCCTTCTCTGTAAGGGTAAAAAATTGACTATCACCAAGCCCTTCATAGCTTGGATTTTCAATGAGACCCAATTCTTGCAGTTTGGTTTTTTCATTAACAAGTCGTTTCCATATCCGTATCCCATGACTACGGGTATCAAAAATACTATTTATTGTCTGGTATGATACATTCTGCTCTTCATCTACTGCCTGATTGCAGATAATGAGCAACAGCATCCAATCATCATCACCAAGTCCGAAAGCCTTTACCTTCTCGGCAAAATCAAGGTGAGGATTTTCGATTAAGAGATGAGAAATCTCAAACTTGAGGGTGTCAAAAGTAATGGTTTCATTTATTCGTTGTTCAAAAAGATCATCTAATACCCCGAATAAATCTTCAAAGGTTAAGTCTTTACGTTGTTGTGGTTTCCATTCCTCATTATGAGTTAATGCTTCAATTACATCCTTGGGAACCCGGTAGGTCTTTAAGGCATTCTCCCCAATGGCTGTATAGGAGGTGGTTCTTCCGGGATACCCCTGATAAACCCGGAAAAGTCTCTTCTCTACCAATGAATCAAAGTCCTTCTGGTATTGCAAAATCATAAGTGAGGGAGTTTTGATGCTCTTTGCTACGTCTCCAATGGAAACAGACTTATCATTTTGAATGTTCAGCACGATGGAAAATAGGACAGCCTGAATAGGTGAGATATGAAGTTTTTCAACCAGAGCCTGAACATCGGGGGAGTCTGTTTTTAGGGCTTCCATCCCATTCTCTTGCTGTAAGACCTTGTAGATGGAAATAACATAAGACAAAAGATTCGATTCATTATTAAGCCCGACAATCGGTTGATTCATCATGTGTTTTATGTAAGCGTAAAACTATCTAACATATTTCTTGGCTCCCCTGGATAGTTTCATGGCTTCCCTACAAAAATTCTTATCCAGCCACAAGGATTCATCTACAAAGGGCATGGATTCATCTGAATACTTGATGGCATGGAGGCAGATTTCCTTGTATGCTTGGGGAAGGCAATGGTCTTTATTCACAAACCGAAGCCCCTGATAATTTTTGAAATGTTTTATATCAGGGTAGTTTTCGAATATCCTTTCAAGGAGGATAAATTCTTGTTTCTGGTAAAAAGCATAATAGCAGATTTTAGTGTAACCCTCTCTTGAAAACAAATTGGGATTGACCCATTGCAGGGCTGAAGTATTCTTTTTCACCGCCATAAGGCAAAGGGGCAGGGTCTGGTCTTGGATTAACATTAGGGCATCCGTGTTTTGATGGACTGCTACATTGTAAATGACCCTTAAATCCTTTTCGCTATTTTCAAAGAGTTCCTTCTTCACAAAATAGAGGGAAGTACTATTCTGTTTTACCGCCTGATAACAGAGTTTCCGGTAGTTTTCAATGCTTACACGGGATACATCAACCCATTCAAGGGCCAAACTATTCTGGCCTATAGCATTGGAGCATAGATTAAGATACTGGTCTGCTGTAAATAGTTCAGGCTCAACAGATGCCAGTCTCTTGCCATCAATTTTGAGTATTTCCAGATGTATTTTGTAGAGGTCATCCTGACCAAAATCATCGGATTCTACAGCACCGAGGAAGATGGTACTATGCTCAAAAAATTGCTCAAACTTGTCTTTGTTAGTCATGGCTATTATGTAAGCGTAAGATGGGGGGCTTTGGTTATGAAGTAGTAAAAATCAAAAACGCCATTAGGGGCAATTTTGAAACGACATAATTGTCCTTGACAGGGATGGGTAGTCATGGTTGAAGAGTAGTTTGATGGGCAGCATTTTGATATTCCACCAGAAGTCTGATTCCTTATGTTTTATCAAACAGAGTGAATAAACGGCTTGTCTCAATTCAATAGGCTTTCAAAAGTTTCAAGTGCTGCCTTTTGGATCTCAGCTTTATCTCCATCCAATATATGGTCTGAATAGTGGTCAAGCATCTCAAGTGTTTTATGCCCTGTTTGGCTTTGTAAAAGTTTTTGGTCAAGTTTTCTCCTCATATATGAAGTAAAGAAGTGTCTCCAACTATGAAAAGTATAAATTTCTGGTCTGATTGCTTTCGCATCTTCAATTAATCCATTCTTCTCTTTGCTAATTTTGACTTTTTTGAGTGCAGCACGAAGGCCATTCAGAAACAGAGGGGCCTCCATCGGTTTATAATCACTTTCCCTTGACCAGAACACAAAACTATCTTCATTTGTGTGATGTGGTGATTTCTCAGATAACGCCCGCAAGCTCTCCAAAAAATCCTTAAAGGGCATTTCCACAATTCTTTTATCATTATTTTTGGGAGGTTTTAGCCCGTCCTTATAATTCCAGGTATGTTCAACGGAAATACTATCTTCATTCAAATCCTTTATTCTCAGGGCTTGAATTTCTCCTGCCCTCATCCCGGTAACCATAGCCAGTTTATTAGCCAGCAATGTCCTTTCATCAGCCCATCCAACCTTGAAAACTTCTTTTACCAGTTCCGGTGTCAGGATCTTCCGTTTTTTTGACTCACCCGAAAATTTGACAATTCCCTTGGTGATATCTATCTGTATTAAGTCCTCCTTATAGGCATACCGTAATGCTGTGAGACCGGCCAATAAAATGGCATTCTTTGTTGTCACCGCTTTTTCCACCGTATCAAAAGTTTTGACAAATTCTTTTATATCCTTATTTACCAACTCACCTAAAAATTTCCCCTTGAAAGCAGGGCACCAGTATTTTTTAACACTTGCTAATTGATTCTCCACATGCCGTCTATGGATACTATTCTCTTTCCGTAATTTTTCAGAAAGATAATCGGATTTTCCAAAAGTCCAAAAATTTATCAAGTATTCATTAAAATCAATATTACTGGTGCTATCATTGAAAACTACAGCCTTGATAAAGCCCTTTTGCTTTAGGGTATCAATGATGAATGAAGCATCCTCCTTGGTAAGGTTTGCCTCCTGAATGGCTGTTCTCAAGTCATAAGAGGAACCACTTATTATCCTCTGTTGTTTAGTAGGGATTCCATCCCTGAGCCAGTGGAAGGCCACCTGCAAGGCTTCAAATTCTGTTTCTTTTTGGGTATTGAGGAAGTCGTTTGACAGCTTGCCCGTAATCTCATTTCTGAATCTGACATAGTAATAAGGCCGATTACTCCTCTGAAAGAGAGAGAATGGCAAGACGCAATCCACCCCGGAACCTTCTGTTTAGTGCCAATTTCTGTGACACAAGGTATTTTGGGTGATAGTTCCATGCCGTTTTAGGGTTAGGGCTTTGCTCTAATTCGTTATACTATAACAAATTAAGTCATTTTTCCCCAGGGAGGATTTGAACCCCCACAAGCAGATCCAGAGTCTACCGTGCTACCATTACACAACCGGGGAATAATACCAAAAACCTAGCATATACCGCGAAAAATGTCAATTATGGGAGTTCACTCCTAAGGAGAGTTTACTCTCCATGGTACTGGATCAGGGTGCGGACCGGGGTGGGAGCCAGGACCTTTTCGTAGTTGAGGAAGGGAAGCCCCACCACCCCGAAGATCTCGGGCACCGTGGCGCCGCAGTCGGCGATAAGCTCTTTGGCGGCCCTGAGGGTGCCCCCGGTGGCGATAAGATCATCGGTGAGCAGTATCCGCTGGCCCGGTTTGATGTCGGCGGCATGGACCTCGATTTCCGCCTCGCCGTACTCAAGCTGGTATTTTTTTGACCGGGTCTCTCCGGGGAGCTTGCCCTTTTTGCGGACAAGCACCAGGGGGACCCCCAGGCGGTCGGCAAAGGGGGCCGCAAAGAGAAAACCCCGGGCCTCAATACCCGCCACCGCGTCAATGTTCTTGCCCCGGTACATTTCGGTCATGGTATCAAGACAGAACCTGAAAGCCTTAGGTTCGGCCAAAATACTGGTAATGTCATAAAAAAGTACCCCTTTTTTGGGGAAATCGGGAACTTTTCTGATATGCTCATCAAGGTTAAATTTGTCTGCCATGATACCACCCCGTTTATACCGAAGATATTTCAGTCTAGCCCGCAGGGGGGCGGCTGTCAACGCCGCAGGCGGTTCGCACCGGAAGAAGTTATGAACTATACTTTAATAATGAATAAATCGATACTGAATATTGCCTTTATCGGAAATTACCTGCCCCGCCAGTGCGGCATCGCCACCTTTACCACCAGCCTTTGCGAATCCGTTGCCGCTGTCCGGCCGGGGCTGTCCTGTTTCGCGGTGCCCATCACGGACACCCCCGAAGGGTACGCCTACCCCGACCGGGTGCGCTTCGAAATCGAGGAAAAAAACCTTGAGTCCTACCGGCGGGCGGCGGACTTCCTCAACAGCAACAACCCGGATATCGTCTGTTTACAGCATGAATACGGCATCTATGGCGGGGATGACGGCCTCTTCATACTTTCCCTGATCCGCAAACTCAGGATGCCCATCGTCACCACCCTGCACACGATTATGCAAAACCCAAGCGCCCGCCAGCGGCGCATTCTGACGGAAATAGCCGACCGTTCCAGCTTTGTGGTGGTGATGACCGAAAAGGCGGTGGAGCTGATCTCTTCTGTTTATAATGTACCCCTAAGCAAGATACGGCTCATCCCCCACGGCATCCCCGACATGCCCTTTATCGATCCCAGCTTTTACAAGGCCCAGTACGACCTCGCAGAAAAAACCGTGCTCCTCACCTTCGGGCTCCTCTCCCCCAACAAGGGGATCGAGCAGGTGATCCGGGCCCTGCCTGAGATCATCAAGGCAAAGCCCGAAACGGTGTACATCGTCCTGGGGGTAACCCATCCGGGACTGATCCGCCACGAAGGGGAAGCCTACCGGCTGTCCCTGCAGCAGCTTGCGGCGGAACTCCACGTGGAAAAACACGTCCTCTTCCGCAACCGTTTTGTCAGCGCCGATGAACTCAAGGAATTCCTCGTGATGGCGGATATCTACATCACCCCCTATTTATATGAAGAACAGATCACCTCCGGCACCCTGGCCTACTCTTTCGGCATCGGGAACGCGATCATCTCCACCCCCTACTGGCATGCCGCGGAATTGCTCGCCGATGGACGGGGCATTCTGGTGCCATTCCGGTCCCCGGAAGCTATCGCCGAAGCGGTGATCCGCCTTGCCTCCAACGAGACTGAACGGAATGCCATGCGGAAGAACGCATACATGGCGGGCCGGGAAATGACTTGGCCCAATGTGGCCCGGAAGTATGTGGAGCTTTTTACCGAGGCCCGCATGACCCGTTACTCCGTGACATCGCAAAATCAGGAGATCCGTCCGCTTGCGGGACCCCTTGGGGGGCTCTTTTCAGAAGAAGAACAGAATGAACTGCCCAGGCTCAAACTGGACCACATCAGGCGGCTTACCGATGACACGGGCATGTTCCAGCATGCGGTCTACACGGTGCCCAATTACAACGAAGGTTACTGCGCCGATGATAACGCGCGGGCCCTTATCCTGATGGTCCTCCTCACCGCCCAGGCTGATGAAGCCTATCCTGAATTCGACCGCCTTGCCGGGATCTATCTAGGGCTGCTTCAATTTGCCTTCGATGAAAAATCGGGACGGTTTCGTAACTTCCTTAACTATGACCGGTCCTGGGTTGATGAAAGGGCCTCCGAGGACAGCCACGGCAGGGTGGTCTGGGCGCTGGGGACCTGCCTTGGGAAATACCACAACCCCGGTTTCCAGGGGACCGCAGCAAAACTGTTTGAACAGGGGCTGCCGATTGTGACCCAGTTCAGCTCGCCCCGGGCCTGGGCGTTCAGCATCATCGCCATCCATGAATACCTCCGGCGTTTTTCCGGGGACCGCTTGGCGGACGGCATCCGGGAAGAACTATCCCTGCGGCTCTTTGCCCTTTACAAAGAAAACGCAAGAGCCGAATGGCCCTGGTTTGAAACCTGCCTAACCTACGATAATGCAAAACTTTCCCACGCCCTTATTCTGAGCGGCAGTGATACGGGCAACGAAACAATGCTTGAAGCGGGAATGACTTCCCTCAAATGGCTGATGGAAACCCAGACCAGCCCTCAGGGCCGCTTCCGTCCCATCGGGAGCGACCGGGTGTATAAGAGGGGTGAAGAAAAACCGCTTTTTGATCAGCAGCCCCTGGAGGCTAATTCCGCCATATCTGCGTGTCTGGAAGCCCGCCGCGTTTCCGGCGACATGTTCTGGTACCGGGAAGCCCAGCGGGCATTCCGCTGGTACCTGGGGGGAAACGATCTTTCACTCTTTGTGTTTGACGCCGCCAGCGGCGGCTGCCATGACGGCCTCCATATGGACCGGCTCAATCAGAATGAAGGGGCCGAATCCACCTTAGCATTCCAGATCGCCCTTGCGGAAATGAAGGAAGCGGAAAAGAGTATCCTTTTAGAAGAACCCACAGGGGGCAAGGCGTGATAATCCTGACACGGCTTAGCGAACCGGATCTGCAGCCTGACTACTCGCGCTTGGTGATCCGCCCCTTTGTGCCCACCGTCGAACGCATTCAGGCGATCATCGACCGGGTCGCCGTCATGCCGGAAGCGGAAATACGGCAAGAGCTTGAGCAGGTGATCAGTTTATTCAGCGCCGATCACGGGGACTTTGTGGAACGCATCAAGGAACATTACAACATGGCAAAGAAACGTCTGGACGAAGAGGCGGAGCCCCGAAGGGCAGAACAGTTCCCGAATTTCCCCGCGGAACTTCCAGCGCAGCTTCCCGCGGAAGCCCGGCTTCTGGCGGGGGCCTACTTTACTTCCGAATACGCTTTTGAGGCCACCGCCCTTTTTAACCCATCGATTGTGCAGGCGCCTGATCAGACCGCCGCAGTAAATCTGCACGCAGAATCTCTGCGCCGCAATCATCCATTGCGCTTTATCCTGAGCGCCCGTTCCGTGGGAGAGGGGCACGTGTCATCGATCTCATTCAGGACCGGTATGATTGATACGGCGGGAAAGGTTTACATCGATCCGGTGCGGAAGACTGCGGTACGGGGGAAGACGGAATCAAAAGACGGGACCACAGAAATACTGTTCCGAAAAGAGACGCCCCTATCGGAACGGCTCCTCTTTCCGGTTTCAGTTGATGAACGGAACGGCATTGAGGACGCCCGGTTTGTCCGCTTCGTAAATGATGATGGGACCATGTGTTATTACGCAACATACACGGCATATGATGGAAAAAATATTGTACCCAAGATGATCGAGACCGCAGATTTTCTGCATTTCAACATGCAAAACATCACAGGCGCAATGGCCCTGAACAAAGGGATGGCCCTCTTCCCCCGGAAGATCAACGGCCGATACGCCATGCTCTCCCGGGTGGACGGCGAAAGCCTCTACATCATGTTTTCAAAGGACCTTTATGTCTGGGATGAAGCGGAAAAGATCGCCGCCCCCATCTTCCCCTGGGAATTCATGCAAATAGGAAACTGCGGTTCCCCCATCGAACTGGATGAAGGCTGGCTGGTCCTGACCCACGGGGTGGGATCCCTGCGGCGTTACTCCATCGGGGCGCTGCTGCTGGACAAAACGGATCCCGCAAAGGTTATCGGCAGATTACCGGAGCCGTTAATTTCGCCCGGTGAACGGGAACGGACCGGCTATGTGCCCAACGTGGTCTACACCTGCGGCTCCATTATCCACGAAGGCCGACTGGTCATTCCCTACGGCAGCGCGGACTTTTCTATCGCGTTTATCACCGTTGAATTGGCGGAATTGATGAAAGGTCTGCGGTAAACTACCGGCCCAGAAGATCCGCAACAATCCAGAGCCAGCGGCCCGGAGGGGTGGTCCACACTTCCCGGTAGGTTGCAATATTCGCCTGGGGCCAGTAGGGATCATCTTCGTTACCCCGGGTCTGCACCCCCACGGGCATTTCCCCGACGGTCTCCCCCAGCAGGGCGGTATATTGCTGGCCATAGTTGCTGCCCTCACCATAGATGAGGGACTGTCCGAAGGGATTTTTGCCCAGGGTCCAGTAGAGCTGTTCCCGGCCTATTTCGTTTAATGCATCATCTTTAAAATAAGCGCCCAGCAGGGAAGCGGCTTTCCCCATGGAAAGCTGAATGGCGGAATTGCCCCGGAAAGAAAACCATACGGGAAAACATTTGATATAATAACCATTCCCCAGGGAGATACCGTTTTCAAGCTGGGCGCGGTAGTTTTGCTGTTCTTTTTCATAATTCACATGGGGATGGATGCGCTCGAAGGCGGTGCGGTCATCAATTTCATCGGTGTTGTAGAGCCCGGCGGGAAGCATCCCATAGGGCGCCGTATATTCCCTAAGCCCCTTAAGGTAATCCCCAAAGAGCCGCATCCCGGCCTCCCATTGGCCCCTGTCCCGGTGATCCGGCAGAGCCCGGCAGGCTTCGGCCAAAGCCTGGACAAAGATCTGGTCACGGGCCTGGTGGGAAAAATGCACCATGGTCTGTTTGGTTTCATCCCGGTAAAAAAAACCCTTCATCGGGGCTGCTGTTCCGGTTTCCTGACAGGCAAGGATTTTTGCGGCAAAAAACGCGGCCTGTTCCGCAAATTCCCCTTCCGCGTTTATCCGGTATATTCCGGCGGCGGCCCAGCAGGCGGCGGCATAGTATTGGGAGAGGCTCGCGGAAGCGGTGTGTTCCCCCTCAACCATCTCTTCCACTCCGATCTGTTTAAACCGTTCCAGGGCAAAGCCGAAATCTTCCACTGCGGCATCGGCACATTTCCAGCTCAGGGGCGCATCCCGTTCCGCAAAGGCATGGGCCGCCGCCGCTTCCACAGCGGCCATGATAAAATTTTCAAAGGAATGATTATGAACGTTGGCTTTGCAGTCATCCATATTGCCGACAAGCCCATCGGTCCAGCGGCGGATACTCGCATTGGAAGCCCGGTAACCGTTACCGAGACGCATACGGATGACAAAATCCAGGCCCCAGTTTGCCTCCTCCAGAAGCCGGTCACAGAGCAGGGCGTTGCGGCCCTTTACTGCGGCGGCAACCTCCAAAAGGGCATGGACAATTTCTGCACTCTGAACCGTCTGCTGGGATACATCGGCGGCGTCGTGCCAGCCCCCCTGAAAGGGCAGCGTCAGCCCCTTGTATTCGGCGATCACATCGGCATGGCAGCTTCCGTGTTTTCCCGGCACAGGATAACCGCAGCGCTCACAATACAAAAAGTTAAGCAGCTTCCATATGGTATCTTCAAAAATATGATCCCCGATACGAAACGGTGCGGTCCGGTTTTCGCCAAAGCGGATGTGATAGGTTCCGCGGCTCGTCAAAGGAGAAAAATCCAAAATCCCAAAACTGCCGTGCCGGGTTTCCCGGTGTTCCACCGTTCCTGAAAAAGCGGCCCTGCCGTTTGACTCATCAATAATCTCAAAATTTTTTGCGGAAGTATTAGCGATCGCAGTTTTACTGCCCCTTTCAAAATAACCGGCGGTGGAAAATACCGCAGTTTCGGCGGCGCATTGCCAGCCGTGAACCACATCGGTTTCCACCTGCTGGAACCGGATGTCCCTCAGCTCAAACAAGAGGGCTTCCCCGGTGCTGACTTCTTTGCCGTACCGATGGATCTGAAATGAAATTTCCTCCACCCGGTCATGGGCCATGGCGTCAATTTCCCACACACAGGTATTCCAGACAAAATTTTTAAGGTTGATGGCGTTAAAACCTTCACGGGAATATATATCGGGAATTTTGGTTTTGCCGTTATTCACAAAGGCGGCCCGGATAATGGGGCTGTGCAGCCCCGGACAGGTGGGGCGGATTTGAAACCAGATACGGTTACCCCGGCTCATGTCCAGAGCGCGGACATCCAGTCTGGCGATATAGGAACCAAAGGTGGCATAGGCCCCGGCTGCGGCATCCGCCGCGCGGGCTTCGGTTTCCGGCCAGTGATCCGCGCGTGCGCCGGTTTTCAGAACCAGTGAGCCGCCGGGGGAAAGGGCCGCCTCCCCTTCCCCCTCAAAAGTCCAGGGATCGATTTTCTTTCCATCCCAAAGTTGGACGCTGTGCGGGACGGGCTTTTTTATCAGCCGCGCCTCCAGGGTGCTTCCCTCATCTATTTCCAGAGGGACATGCACATAGACCGAATCCCGCAATTTTTTCTCAAAGCCATTGTCCGTCATTTTTCTATGCCTTCAAACCGCTGGTAGAAATACCCTGCACAAAATAACGCTGGAAGAACAGGAAGAATACAATAACCGGGAACACGAAGATCAGCGCCGCGGCCATCAGCAGGGCCCAGTCCACAGAATACTGACTCAGGAACTGCTGCATCCCCAAAGAAAGGGTCAGTTTATCGGGCTTGCTGATATAGATCAGGGGGGCCAGATAATCGCTCCAGGCATCGAGGAAGGCATAGATCCCCACGGTGGTCAGGGCGGGCTTGCTGAGGGGCAGGGCAATTTGCACATAACGCTGGAACTCATTGGCCCCGTCAATCCGGGCGGCCTCCATCAATGAATTGGGAAGCCCCGCAAAAAATTGACGCACGATGATGATATAAAAGGCCTTGCCGAAAAAGGTCGGCAATATGAGCGGCACATAGGTATTGGTCAAATGCAGCTGCGAGTAGATCCGGTACAGGGGGATCATGGTAACCGTAAAGGGGATCATCATGGTGGCCATCAAAAGGCCGGAGATGATCCTGCTGCCCTTCCACTGTATTTTTGCCAGCGAGTAGGCAACCATGGGGGTTACGATAATCTGGCCCACCACCGAAAGCACCGTTATAAAGGCCGTATTCCGCATATACCGCCAATAGGGAATAGTCGCTACCGCCTTGGGAAAATTGTCAAACACGATTATCCGGGGAAACAGTTTTACCGGCAGGGTAAAGGCGTCCCGGTTTGTTTTGAAGGCCGTGGTCAACATAATAAGAAAGGGGGAGAAAAAGATGATGCCCAAAATTATCACCATGGCAAAAAACAGAATCCTTCCGATAAGGGTTTTAAGATATCCCCTGTTTGCGATACGCAGGTTGTCCATATTATTCACCCCCCGCATTTGAGGTAACACTCTTCGTTACCTTGGTCATTACCCGCGTAAGAAGGGCCACCACGATAAACAAAAGCCATGCCATCGCCGAAGCCTTTCCCATTTTAAGATAGACAAAGGCGTTGTGGAAAATATACAGGGGATACATCAGGATGGAGTTCCCCGGACCGCCTGACGCAAATCCCGCCCCGGCCCCGCCGCCGGTACTGGCGTTGGTGATAATATAAACTTGTTGAAAATACTGAAATGCGTTGATCAAATTGAGTATGCCCTGATAGACCAGCACATGGGCGATTGAGGGCAGGGTTATATAGAAAAATTTTCGTACCGTTCCCACGCCGTCAATTTCAGCGGCTTCATAAAAACTGGTGGGAACTTCCTGTAATGCGGCCATACAAATAAGCATCGCAGTACCGGTACACCAGGTCCCCATTAAGAGCAGCGCCGCCTTGGTATACCGCATGTCCATGAGCCACGCGGGCCCCTGGATGCCGAACCAGCCGAGCACCATATTGATATATCCATAAGTTGGATCAAACATCCAAATCCACACCATGGTTGCCGCAATCGTAGGAATAATCGAAGGCAGGAAAAACAGGGTGCGCACCACACCCCGTGCGCGGAATTTCTTTGTCACCACCGTAGCCAACAGTAATGCTACAAAAAGATTTACCGGGGTGGACACAAAGGCGATAAACAGGGTATTCAGCAAACTCTTAAAAACAAGCTGATCCCCCAGAACCGCGCGGTAATTGTTCAGGCCGACCCACTTGGGAACGGTCACGGGGTTAAATTCAGTAAAGCTGTAATACAGGGACGCAATCAGTGGATAGATACTGAAACAGATAAAGCCGATGATCCAGGGCAGCGCAAAAAGCAGCCCGTTACGGGTATTCCTGCCGGATTCGGTTAAACGAAAATTTTTCATGGTTTCTCCAGGGACGGATAAAAGAACGGCATGGGCCCCTTCGGGTACATGCCGTTTTTCTGCTTAAACTACTTTAACGATTTGGCCCGTTCCGCCAAAGCCGCCATCGCGGCCTCCGGGGTCTGCTGTCCTGAGTACACATAATCAAGGTACTCGTTCAACAGGGAAGTGTATTCCGCAAAGTCGGTAATCTGGGCATACTGGATGCCCTTTTCCAATCGCAGGGCGTCCATGAATTCTTTGAAACCCGGCTTGGCAAGCAGTTCCGCATCCGTATACAGGGATTGCAGGGCGGGGAGGTTCCCGTTACCGACCAGCAGAATCTTGGCGCCCACCGGACCGGAAAGCCATTTGATAAAGTCCCAGGCGCCGTCTTTATGGGCGGCGGTAATGGGAATGAACACCGATTCGGTCTCGTAGCGGCTGGTTCCCTGCAATGCGGGATTGGCCTTGGTGCCGGGAATCAGGGCGATGCCGTAATTCACCGTGGACTTGAAATTCGCCATCATCGAAGGCAGCCAGGAACCGTCCAGGCGGAAGAGTTGTTTCCCCGCAAAGAACATATCCTGTTCGGTATAGCGGTTGGTATTGGCGGTGGCCACAAAGGCCTGCACCTTCCCGATGCCGTAGAGATTCCGGTAACGCACATTGTAGGTAAGGCTTTCGATGACCCCCGGAGATTGGGGAGTCAGGGTCTTGCCGTCTTCCGCCCACCAGCGTCCGCCGAAGGCGTAGATCAGTTCCTGCCGGGCCGAAGCCAGGGGGAACAGGGGATAACCCAGCACATCGATGTTGCCGCCAGCATCCAGCTTGGTGGCCTTTACCGCAATCTCGTACATTTCTTCCACGGTCTTGGGGGGCTCGGAATAACCGGCGGCTTTCAACAGATCCTTATTATAGAACATCTGAATCGTATAACCGCTGAGGGGCAAAGCAAAAAGTTCACCCTTAATCGAGTTGGCCTCGGTGGATTTGGCGGCGAAAGCCTTGGTATCAAACTTGTCCTTGTCAACATAGGACTTGAGACTGGTCAAAAGCCCATTGGCCTGATAGGTGGTAACCTGGGAATTCGATCCCTTTACCACATCCGGGGCCTCATTGCTGGCAAGGGCCACAATCAGTTTCTGCTGATCGTTCACGCTCAGGCCCTCGACCTTGTATTTGGTCTGGGAAGCGTTATAGGCCGCAATGGCCTTCTCGTACACCAGCGCCTCATCTCCGGTATTGTTATACCAGAAGCTTACCGCCTCCGGCCCCGATGCCGGGGCGGCCTTGTTCCCCGCGCAAAACCCCTGCGCCCCGATAAAAACCAGGGCTAAAACCATACACACAAAACTCTTCTTCATATATCCTCCTGATAAACTTTATCAAAAAAATCTACTATGATAAATCCCTTTGGTCAAGGGTTAAGTTTCCGCAGTACCCCAAGAAATTCCGATCCCCGGATACGTTCCTCTGGAATAAAATTTTTCCCGTCGGGGAGGGAAAGAAATTCCGATTCCACACATCCCATAACGGAATCAAAATAGGGGGATAGCAGGGGCAGATCCGCAATGGGGCTGCGGGGATTGTTCATGTTTGCGTACCGGGACGAATACCGGGAGAGGAGGCCCCGGTTGGCCCGGTTTTCCGCGTAAAGCCGCCAGAGGAACCATGCCGCCCCTGATCGCAGCACCGTTTCGTCTGGCTTCGGCTTTACTGCGGGCCATTCATTGACATTAACATCCTGCACTGCGGGAACAAAGGCCCGGTCCAAAAGGCGGGTAAACAGTTCTTCTGCGGGCCAGTCCCGTCCGGCGCTTAGAAAACGCAGAAGATCTGTTTCCGTCCGGACAAGCTCAATCATATCCCGCCAGCTCATGCCATCCTGTTGTATGATGGTGACGGTTTTGTTTTCGGCGCCCACGGCGATATCCCGGAGTTCCCAGGCCTTGTCCCGGTATATCCGGTACGTTTCTTCGTAAAAGGGCTTCGCCGACAGCAGGGCAAAAGCGGTGTCAAAGGCGGCCACCGCTTCGCTGAAACGGTTCAGATCAAAAAGCGTCCTGCCCCGCTCAATTTGCAATTCCCCCGCATTTTCTATCCGCAGGGCATTATCAACAAGGGCAAGCCGTTTTTGTAAATCCCGTTCCAGCCGGGCCGACAAAATAATTGACGGCAGATTGAGGGGGGACAGACCCTGGGAGTTTTTCAGTTCCCGCTGGGCCTCACTGTTTTTTCCTTCCAGCAGATAGAGACGGCCCGACCATGCGGCAAGCTGTGCCTCAAAATCCCCATCGGGGACGGATCTCCGCTCCAGTTCCGCAATTTTCCGGCGCACCGGTGCAGCTTCTTCACGGGGCCTGTCGGATCTGTCAAGCCGGACAATCAGATCTTCCAGCTCCGCCAGTTCCCCCTGTGCCGCCGCATCCATGCCGGAAACCAGGCGATCCTTCTGCAGGGTCTGACAGCCGTTCAGGCTGAACAGCAGGAACATGACGCAGAGGAAATTTTTCGTTACCTTACGGTTCTTCATATTCTACCCCGATTTTTCATCTTACCGAAACTGCCATTGATATATCTTATTATCCATCCCCGCGCCCAGACATTCAAGTTTGCCGTCCCCGTTCAGGTCCGCAAAAACCGGCCGCCCCCAGACAGGCAGGGGGAAGCCGTCCAGGGAACTGAAATTCCGTGAGTACCCGTACAGGGCATTTCCCTCCCCGGAAAAAAAGATCTCATGGATTTTATCGCCGTCCACATCCACCGTGGTAAGATAGCCCCCTTCGCGGACCGTCAGGTTGGGAATCTGCTGCCGGAGAAAATTCCCTTCAAGGTCAACCTGATAGAGAATACCCTCCCCATTGATAAGCCACAGATACTGACCATCGTAAACCGGCTGCAAATAAAACACCCCCGGCAATTCAACGGGGAAACCCGGCAATGGTTCAGCGGTTTCCTCATAGACCGTAAGTTCCCCGGCCTGGGTAATAAAGGCCGCCAAAAGACGATTACCACCGGATCTACCGGCATTAGTATTACTGCGCGCAGCATTACTGTTGACAGTATTACTGTTAAAAAGCAGGGGCGATCCAAAGGCGATACCGGAACTTCCAGCGAAGCTCCCCCCGGAAACATACACGGGCCAGCCGGGAAGGGCTGCCCCGGCGCTGTCATGTATCCGGAGTTCACCAAAAAAACTTTTGGGGTACAGGGCAAGGTATGTCTTGTTCTGCCAATCAATAAATTCCGGGGGTGAACGGAGGGGGGAGTCAAAAACCTGATCCCACTTTGAAATGCCCCCTGACCCGTCAATTACCGTAATCGAACCATCCTCGCCGCAGAGGTAGAGTTTTCCCCCGTGGGCCCCCGGCGCCGCGGACAGGCGGATACTGGTTACCACGGGAAAACCCTTGATCGCTTCCATGTTCTTGTCCGCCAGAGTGACCCTTCCCTGGGGGCTCACCACCCAGGCAATACCATCGTTCCCCAGAGGGAGTCCCTCTGCGGGAATAACCCAGGGAAGCATCGGCGTTCCCCCGGCGGTTTTTAATTCATAAACCGATTTGTCCGCAGGGTTAATGGCAACCGCAGCGGCATCACGGGTGAGCAGAATTCTGCTTTCCCCGCCCTTGTTTGAAGCAGACTTGATCGGGACGCTATACAAGCGGCTGCCCGCCTTTCCGCCAAGATCGAAGGGATAGCCCATCACCGGAGAGAGGCCCTTCCCCGAACCGGGGATCACCGAAAGGGAAATTCTGCCGACCCCGTTTTCAAGGGAAAGCCGGGCCAGTCCCTGCCGGTACAAACGGAGGGCCGTGCTGACCGTGGTGTTCCCCTTGAGGAAAAAAGGCAGGGATCGATCCAATGAATAGAAAAGGCTGAAAGAAGTATTGTCCGAAGCGGTCCCCGCCAGTGTCCGCCAAACGTCAGACTTGGGAAGGGTCTCGTTCCGGCGGACGGCGTTTATCGCGGCCAACAGTGATTCTGCGGATTCGGAAACAAAAAGATAGTTATTCTGCACCGTATAATAGGGTGACGGAATCCGCAGCCCCATCAAATTCAAAATGGAATTGAGAAATTCCGGAAGCTGAATCCGGGGGATACGGGTGCCGTCAAGGTTAAGCTGAATATTTTCATTCACAAACATTGAAGAAAAAGCCTTATCAAAAATTTCCCTGCGTTTCTGCTCATCCCCTATTTCTATCACGATGACCGGATTCGGCCTGCCTTCCATACCAAAGACGGCAAACTCCGCGCCGGTCCAGGAATAGAGGATATCCTCCATGGTCAGCCTCAGCGCCATCCTGGCTCCGCTATCCGCCTTTTTCCATATTGCATCCCAGTCGGAACCGGCTGCGGAGGACACCCCGCTTAAAAGTTCCTGCAGTGATCCTGCGGAAAGGATGGTGGCGTACTGGGCGGTATCGGGCAGCATTGCTTTCAGGTTCAAGGCTGCGGAATCACGTTCGATGATTTTTTTCAAAGCCTGATTATTCGATGCAAGGGGGGTAATCAAATTAATATTTAGCTGTTTGGGGGCAATCGAAATGCTCACTTCGATGGAGTCGGGGAACTGGATCTGCTCCAGGAATGCAGCAACCATGGGCTCCCCGGTTCCCAGCATTTCCTCCAGAAAGGCAGGGGCAAACAGAAGGGCCGCGTCATAATCCCGTGAATAGAGGGTCTTTTCGTTAGACCCCCGGCGATCCCCGTCACGGGATGTACCGTTCAGCACCGATTCAAAGAGGGCGGAATTATTGGAGATGATAAGCAGATTGTGGTAAGGTCCGACAAAAAAAACCGTCCCATCGGCTGCACGGTATTCAAAGCGGGAATTTTTCCCCGCCTGCACATAGTAAAGGCCGGGTATGGTCAGCCGCCCCGCCAGAACGGGCAGCATCTTGAAAAGCGGCGACAGGACGCCGAAGTCCCAGGCCCCCAGGAACCGGCCATTGGACAATAAGGCCCCCTCCAGCCGCCCCCTGGCGGCAAAGCGGACCAAGCGGTTTTCCAGCAGACCGCTTTCCCGCAGCTGCCTGAGGGCAGGCGCGGCGGGGGCGATCCCCTGAATAGACAAAATATCCGGCAGGGTTTCATGGCCCAGAACCCGCTCCGCAAGGCGCACCGGGTTGGGGATACCGGCATAAAGGGAAAAAGAGTCGGGAATAACCGCATCGGGGCTTTGGCGGCCGATAAAGGAAAGCCCCACAAAAACAAGGGGGATGCCGATAAGGATGAAGAGAAAAATCCCCAGGATAAGACGCCGTTTCTTTGCCATAATGGGTTATTTTACCCCAAATCGCAAAAAATGCAATGATGGACAAGGAGGGTTTTAGCAGCAATAGGGATTGAACCTATGACACAACGGATATGAGCCGTTTGCTCTACCAACTGAGCTATGCTGCCGTAATCGCCGAATGGCGATAATAAAATAACATTCCTCTCAGCAAACAGCCCGAAGGGATGTATGCTACCACGATACAGATAAACTTATCAAATTAAGCCGGGTTTGTCAATTCGTCTCGTTTACCCGTACCGCAGATGCTATATCGCCAGCCCCGCTTCTGCCGGGGAGCCGCCATAGGATTCGTCCAGGTAGCCCCGGGGGATGGGATTCGGGCGCTCAAAACTGGATGTCATCTGGTAGAACTGTTGGGTTTCGCAGCTCTTGTAGAGGCCCAGGAGCAGTTCCAGGCCGTGGAAGGCCATTTCCTTGGATGTCCGGGGTCTCCGGCCAAGCCGCAGGGACCAGGCCAGTTCCGCAGGGCCGATGCCCCGGGAATTCGTTGTAAAGGCGTGGGTGTGGGGCAAAGTGACCGGTTCGGTGGCGCCCTTAAGGATTACCTTTACATCGCCGCCGAACTGGTTGGGATCGGGCAGGTAGAGGATGCCGTCAGTGCCGAAGATGGTGATCTGGGGCTTTTCGTTGCCGATGCTGGATGAGTTGAAGTGGAGGTTGCCGAAGACGCCGCTGGCAAAGCGGAAGCTGCCCACCACAAGGTTTTCCGCCTCAAGCCGGAATTTCTGGCCGAAGTCTTCCTTGTTGGGGAAGTAGTGGGTCCGTTCCGGCCGGATGGTGGTCACAAAGCCGCTGACGTCCTGCACGGGGCCCAGAAGGCTCAACATGGCGGTAACGTAATAGACGCCCACATCAAGACCGATGCCGCCGCCGGGCAGGGCGGTAAAGGGATACCGTTCCGCAAGGAGCCCCGAATCGCGGTTCAAAGTGGCGGTTACCGAAGTGACATCCCCGATGAGACCGGAATCAAGGTAGAAACGGGCATCCTGTATGGCCTGGCCCATGAAGGTGTCCGGGGCGTTGCCGTAGAGGAGGCCCTTTTTGTCCGCAAGCTGGACCAGTTCACGGGCGGATTCGATCGAAAGATCGATGGGCTTTTCGGAATAGAGATTTTTCCCCGCATTAAGGACCTGGGTACTCACCAAGTGGTGGTTCTTCGGGTCCGTGATGTTCAGTACCAGCTCAATGTCCTTATCGTTGAGGATCTCTTCAATGTTCATCTGTTTGATATTGAACTGCTTGGCCCGTTTTTCCATCCGTTCTTTAATGATATCGCAGCAGCCAATAACCTCGAGTATCTCGAATTTGCCGGTCATGTTGGTAAGGTAGATTTCGCTGATAACACCGCAGCCGACCACCGCAACTTTAACTTTCTTGATTTTGTCCATTTCAAATTACTCCTTTATATAAATTATATTAACTTGTACTCTTTGGCGGCAAGGCTGAGGGCGTTGTTCCAGCGGGGCTCGGAGAGGTAATCCCGGCGGATGTCCACATCGTCGATTTGGCTGGCCCGGCGCTGGAGCCGCTTAAAGGCCATACTCACCGCAGTGTTCATATCAACCTGGGGGGCCCTGGACTCTTCTAGCACCCGATACCAGGCGTAAAAATAAAAGGCATCGTTGGGGTCCATCCCGGAAAGCCGTTCATCCCGGAGGATACGCTGCATGTTTTGCATCGCCGCTTCCCCTCCGGCGGTGGAAATCCGGCAGAGAGCCAGGGAATGATAAGCCGAAATCATCCGGTCCCAAAATTCCTTCTGGGGAAGGAGCAGCAATTCGCACTGGGCAAAACCGCTGCGCCAATCCGGCTGCTCGGTATACAGGAAATAGTCCTGGGGAACCACTGCGGCAAGGCGATCCGCAAGCTCCACGGTCCGCTCGAAATCCCCCGCCAGATAGACGGCCTCAATCTCAAAAAGGTCCGCATCGGGGCAGCCCCCTTCCGGTTTGGGGATAAGCAGGTCCCCGGTGTAGACCTGGGACCGGTAGACCCAGGCCGACAGCAGCCCTTCTTTGGCAGGGGTATTCAAGCCCATGGGATTTTTCTGTATATCCTCAAAAATGGAACAGGCGTCCTGATAACGGCCCAGTTCAAAGGCCAGCTTCCCCCGGAGAAACCGGGCGCGGTCGGCCCAATCGGGCCTTCCTGCGGCGGCGGACTGGGTTTCCGCCTGGGCTGCAAGCCGTTCAGCCTTGGAAAGATTTCCGGAAAGGAACTGTGCTGAGGCGGCATAATAGGAAGATACCCCCAACTCGTCAACATTGCCGGATTTTTCCGCATTTTCCACCGCAAAGGTCACATAATCAATGGTTTCCCCCACCTGCTGTTTTACGAGATACGCCAGGGAAAAAAGCCGGTAGGACTGGGCAAGACCAGTCCAGTTCCGGGCCTGGCTGAGGAGGACCGCCTCCTTTACCGTTTCCAGGGCGGCGGGTATATCCTTGATACTCAGATGATAGGCAGTGACATTGGCCAAAACCTGGACTTTATACACCGGAGACAACTGCTCTGCAGCGGGCAGATCGCCAAAGGCCTCCCGTATCTCCTTTTCATCCCCGTGGACCAGGGCTTTATGGGTCTTGAAAAGATATAAAATCGTAAAAGACCGTTCTTTTCCAATTATTTTTTCCAGATTCCCCGTCTTAATGGCCTGCTCGATCCGGGTGTATGTACCATTGACCAGATCCGAGGTAACTCCCTTGAGAACAAGTTCATCCCTCTGGGCAATATCCCGGGCGGTCCCTGCCGCCAAACTATTCCCCAGTTCCGCAAGGGCCTCAAGAAGGGGGAAACAGGGATAGATCCGGCGGCGGCCTACCCAGGCCAGAAGACGGTTCCGCACCAGTGCATGAACGGTTTCCTTCCGCTCCCCAAGAATCCGTTCCGCCCGGATAGCGCAGTTCCGGATACGGGGCAGGGGATCATCGGGAAAATCCACTACCCCCAGAAAACCAAGCATACCCAGGGCGCGGGAAATCATGGCGGGATTCTTCCCCTCCTCCTCAAGGAGGGCGCTTAACAGGGCTCCCGGAAAATAGCAGCCCAAAAGATGAAAGGTGTATGCGATTTCCCAAAGATCCCGGGGCATTTCAGAAACAGCAACAGCCTGATTCTCCGCGTCCAGCCGAATCACCCGGGGAAAGACCCGGTCCCATGCCTTGATCCGTTCCTCGACCGGGACGATCCTTGAGGCGGCCATAACAACCGAGTCCTGACCAATAGTGGCAGTACCGTAAACCAACAGATTTCCCCGGTCTGCAAAAACGGTCCAGGTATCCATAAAAAGCCGGATCACCCCATCTTCCGCCCGTTGGATGTTTTCCAGGATCAGCACCGGGGACAGGTTCATCCTGGTGACAGCGGCGGCGTAGATTTCCAGGAATAACATGAAAAAACGGGAAGCGGTCCGGGTCATAAAGGCTGAAATTTCAGAGCGGAGCCGATCCCGAAACAGGGATTCACCCAGGTGATCCAGTTCCTGCAAAATCTCAGCGGGAACCTTTGAGTTGATGAAAAATTCCCGGATTTTGGGACTATAGGCATCGATCAAAGGGGAAAGCAGGCAGCCCCCCGCGCCAAAACGGACAATCAGAGGCGGGATATCCCTCAAAATTTTCTTGCAATATCGGTACAGACCATCCCGTTTCCCCGAAAATTCGGGTCCCAGGAGCAGCATATTCCGCTTCCCCCCCGACCCCAGGGCTTTGAGGATGGTCTCCCGCAGCGGGTAGGGTTTGGCATTAATTTCCTCAAAGATCTTTATACCCTTGAGCCGTGTATAATCTTCCCCACCGGGCATCTCACCCTTGCCGGGGTTGGCTTCCGGTTTTTCAAAAGAAAGATAATATCCAAGGGCCTGCTGCGCCGCCGGATCGCACCAGACCGAGATATTGCTTTCGCAAGGGAGGCCTGCCGCCCCATGGGCGAACTCACGGCAAAGCCGCTCCTCATCATCCTCCGGGATATCCCGGCCAATGACCATGGTATAGCCGTAGAGATCTGCGGCGGCTTCATTCAGGGAATTTAGGATGCTTTCAATAAGGATAAGGATGTCAAGCCAAACCCCCAGGGTATTTTCATCAAAGGAGGCTGTCATAAGCCGACGTTCGTTCTTCGGGTTTCCCCCGGCGGTCTCAATGGCCCGGGTGATGAATTTTTCCAGGCCCCTAACCAGTTCGGGCCGGGTACGGCGGAGCTGGGATCTGAACCGAAGGGAAAACAACAAACGAATCATGTTGAATTAGTATACACTGAAAAAGGGCGGCGTGCCATATCCCCCCCCTGCAACCGTGCAGTCTCACGGGCACGCAGATGAATAATCGGGGGTCCTGTCAGGGAATTGCATGTCCTTCTGCGAAGGCCACGCAATTCCCTGACACCCCCGCCGCCGTTATCCCCAGCGTGCCCGTCACAAACTCCGGTTGCAGGGGGCTGAGCTGGTAGTGGGGAAGAGGCAATGCTTCGGGTGGGGCGGCTATTGTTTTTTTGGTTGCATAAAAGAATAGGGGACATTAATATAGAAACATGCCGGAGATAAGCCGCTTTTTGGGGATTATCATAGCAATGTATGCCAATGACCATAATCCACCACATTTTCATGCGGAATACAATGAAATGATGGTACTACACATAACCAAAATGGAAAACAAAGGGGACTATAAGGTTTACGTTGAGTTCAACGATGGATTCAAGGGGATAATTGACTTTAAGGAAGTATTAAAGCAGGAGCAGAGCGACTGGATAAGGGAACTATTGGACCCGGCAATGTTTAACACCGTCCATCTGGCCCTCCATACCCTTTGCTGGGATAACGAGCTGGACTTCGCCCCTGAGTACCTATACGATCAGGTAAAGATAAAAGCAAACGTCGCATAAAGCCTCAGCCCCCCTGCAACCCGTGCGGTCCCACGGGTTGCAGGGGGGCTGTGTCGTAAATGGGGAAGCACTCGGTTTTCAGTCATCTTTTTCGTTGCCGTGGACAAAAAGGCCCTAACCGGCATATTATTGTAGTGAAATGAACGTGGTTTTACATAACAATGCAAGCCGCTATTATAAACGGCTTAATGCATCTGATCAGGAGCGTATAAAGGCCGCCCTGGAGAAACTATCAAAGGAACCCCCGGAAGGTGATATTTTCCCCATATCCGGGCAAAAGGGAGTTTTCCGGGTACGGGTGGGCGGTCTGCGACTCTTATACCGTGTGGACGAAACGGTCATTATCATTACGCATATCGAACCCCGGGGCCAAGTATACAATAAAAAGAACAAGGAGAAATAAGCAATGGAAACCGCTGTATTAAGAAAGGAATTGAAGTCTTATATTGATACCCTCCCGGATCATAGCCTCCAAGCCCTACAGCCCCTTCTACTGGAACTGACAAACTCCTTTTACTCCATCGACACCGATTTAACCCCGGAGGAAATCGCCGAGGTCAACGCCCGCGCCGATGAATATTACAAAGACCCGTCAAGTTTCGTGGCCCTGAAAGACCTCTAGAAATAAAAACCAGCCCCCCTGCAACCGTGCCTCGCCACGGGCACAGACACGGCGGCGGGAGGGCGGCGCATTGCCGCTTCCATCGCCCGTCCTCGAAACTGCGAACCTCCGGTTCTCAGTTTCTGCGGGTTCGCGATGTTCAGCGGCAACGCACCGCCCTCCCGCTGACTGCCCGTGATCGTTTTGCCATAGGGAAGCGTGCCCGTCACAAACTCCGGTTGCAGGGGGGCTGCGCGGGATGTAGGGAAGCGCAAATTGGGAGCCAAGCGCCTTTTTCAGGCCATACCCTAATCCTCCCATTCCTCTTTCCTTTTGTCCGTGTGGTCGACTTTTCCACTCTTTGGGTGGAAAAGTGGTTAAATTTGGAATTCCTGTGCCGCAGGGCAAAACCCTTGAATATAAATCTTCGCATACGTACAGTGTTATCGGAGTGTTTAAACATGAAAATAATTGTTGCCCCCGATTCATTTAAGGGAAATATGAGCGCCCCGGACGTGTGCGCGGTAATCGAAGCGGGTATACTGCGGGCCGATAAAAACGCGTCGGTATACAAAATCCCCCTGGCGGACGGCGGTGAAGGAACGGCACGGGCGGTTACCGAAGCCGCCGGGGGCCGCTTTATCAAGGCCGCCGTGACCGGCCCTTTGGGCAGCAAGGTTGAGGCTGAATTCGGCCTTATCGAAAACGGCCGGGTGGCGGTGCTGGATATGGCCAGCGCTTCGGGCATCGAACTTGTAAGCCGGGAGCAGTTGAACCCGCTGAAGGCAACATCTTACGGTACCGGGGAACTGATAAAGGCGGCCCTGGACACCGGTGCAAAGGAACTCATCATCGGCATCGGCGGAAGCGCCACCAATGACGGCGGAATCGGGATGATCAGCGCCCTGGGCTTCAAGGTACTGGATGAAAAGGGACAGCCCGTGGGCCAGGGCGGCGAAGCCTTGGCAAAAATAGCCTCCGTGGATGTAAGCGGGGCGGATAAAAGATTGAAGGGATTGTCCGTCAAGGTAGCCTGCGATGTGACCAACCCCCTTCTCGGCCCAAAGGGGGCCTCCGCCATATTCGGCCCCCAAAAGGGCGCCACAGCGGAAATGATAAAGGTCCTTGACGCGGGGCTCGCCAAACTGGGGGATGCCTGGATCAAGGCGGGGCTGGCTGCAGACGTGGAGCAGCCGGGGGACGGAGCTGCCGGCGGTGTAGGCGCTGCCTTGCGGATATGCCTTGGGGCGGTGATGGAATCCGGGGCCATGCTGGTGATGAAGTACTCAGGCTTCTTCAATCATCTTTCTGATATCGATTTGGTCATTACCGGGGAAGGGATGACCGATGGGCAAACTGCGGGAGGCAAACTCTGCTCCGTGGTGGCACGGGAATCCCGCAAGGCGGGAATCCCCGTGGCCCTTATCTCCGGCGCACTGGGCGGAGAAGCCCCGGCGCTGCTCGGCTCCTTTGACTATGCGGTGAGTATCGCCTGCGGCCAGACAGGGCTTGAGGCCATGATCAGGGACAGCCGCCGGGATCTGGGCTTTGCTGCGGAAAATCTCATCCGGGCCATCCTGATCGGCGGGAAGATCCGTGACTGATTCTTCCCCTGCGCCGGAAAGAGACCCCTCAGACCTTACCGGGATGAATCCCGTCGATGCGAAAGAGTATATCCTTCAATTTATAAGTACCCTGAATCTGAGGGAAAAGAAAATTCAGGACCTTGACGGGGAGCTTGCCCGGTGGAATTCCCGTATTGATCTGGCAAAATCACGGGGAGCCGCCGATTTGTCGCTGGAAGCGGAGAATCAAGTAGAAAAAATCAGAGCTCAACAGGCGGCATTGATGGGTGAAGCCGCAGAATTGAAGATTCAGATTGAAAAAATGCTAAAACAACTGCCGGGCCTTGCCGCCCGCGAGCGGAGCATCAACCCGGACCTGCTCGAACAGGAACTCCTTATCGCCGCAGGCCGTCTGCCCGGCGAAGAAAAGCAGGCCGAAACAGACCGTCTGTTCAGCAAGCTGGAAAAAGACAGCGCCGCAGAAGCCGCCCTTGAGGCGCTCAAGGCAAAAATAGGAAAAAATCCCGGAGGCAACTTATGAGCTCTGTCCCCCTGTTGCCGGAGCGGAAGCGGCCCCTGCTATTTGCCCACCGGGGCTGCTCCTCCCTGGCCCCGGAAAACACCATGGCTTCCTTCAAAAAAGCCCGTGAAGTGGGCGCGCCGGGGATAGAGCTGGACATCCATATCTGCAAGTCGGGGGAACTGATAGTCGCCCATGACGATACCTTTCAGCGGACAGCCGGGGACAGCCGCGCCATTGCGGACCTCAGCCTGGCTGAAATACAGGCCATTGATGTGGGCAAGGGTGAACACCCGCCCCTTCTGGATGATGTCCTTGAGGAATTCTGCCCCGGTATGTACATCGATATCGAATTAAAGACCCGGAAAACCAGGGACGATCCCCTGCCGGGCCTTTTGATGAAAAAACTGAAACAATTTGGGGACCGGGCTTCAAAATCGGTGACCGCCTCTTCCTTCAACCCTTTTTGCCTTGCCACATTCAAGAAGCTCTGTCCCCAGGTTCCCACCGCCGCCATCTGGAGCGCCGATGCCGAAGTTCCCTTCATACTTCGTCACGGTTTCGGCAGGGTCATTGCCGATTGCGATTACGTGAAGCCGGTTCATCGTCAGGTCCAATGGACATCCCATTTCAGGTTTTTTCTGGAGGGGCGGCCCATGGTTCCCTGGACCATTGACGATCCCGCGCTGGCTGAAAAAATGCTTCAACTAGGTTGTACCGGGATCATCACCAATAGACCGCAAGACATGGCGGCATTCCGGTGAGCGCTGTCCCTCCGGAAACGCCCCAACCCGGCCCACAAGACAAAGCCGGCCGCGCCCTGCTCCGCCATGGTTCAGCGCTGTCCCTCCTCACCTTACTTTCCCGTATCCTGGGACTTGTCCGGGAGATGGCAAAGGCGAGCCTCTTGGGCACCAGCGCCCTCTCGGACGCCTTTTCCGTGGCCTTCATGATCCCCAACCTTTTCCGCCGCCTTTTTGCCGAAGGTTCCATCGCGGTGGCCTTTATCCCCACCTTCAAGGAATACCTCCTGGAAGATAATCGGGACAAAACCCGGGAATTCCTCTCCTGTATGTTCACCTTTCTCACCTTTTTCGTGAGCCTGGCGGTCATGGCGGGAATCCTCCTCACCCCCCTGATCATCCCCATCTTCGGTATGGAAGAATTTGACGAGACCGTCTTCCTTACCCGGCTGATGTTCCCCTTCTTGGCCTTTATTTCCATCGCGGCCCTGTTTCAGGGGGTGTTGAACAGCCTCCGGGTATTTACCCCATCGGGGCTTGCGCCGATTCTGCTCAACCTTCTGACCATCCTCTGCGCCTACGGCCTCAGCCCGTTCACCAAAAACCCCGCGCGGGCCATGGCTGTCGGCATCCTGATCGGCGGTTTTCTGGAAGCGGCGATCCAGCTGCCCTTTGTGCTCAAAAAGGGACAGAGCTTCTTTTTTACATCCCTGAAACGGGCAATCCGAAACCCCGGTACGCGGAAGGTGCTACGCCTCATCGGCCCCACCATCATCGGGATGGCCGCCTATCAGCTCAACGATCTGGTCTGCACCGCACTGGCGGGGAACGCCGGGGAAGGGGTGGTTTCAAGCCTGCAATACAGTCTCCGGCTCCAGGAGCTGATCCTCGGGGTATTCGCGGTCTCCATCGGGACAGTGCTCCTTCCGGACCTGGCGGAATACGCAAAATCCGCCAAATGGGACATCTACAACGACCGGCTCATCTCAGCCATCGACATTATCGCCCTCATCACCATCCCGATCACCTTTTTTTCCCTTGCCGAGGGACAGAGCCTGATCCGTCTCCTCTTCCAAAGCCGCAGTTTCAACGAAGATTCGGTCCGCCTGACCCTCTCGGCCCTCACCTTTCACATGCCGGGACTCTTTTTCATCGCCCTAAACCGCATCCTGGCCCCCGCCTTCTACGCCCAGAGCGATTCCAAATCCCCTACCTTGGCGGGGCTCATCTCCTTTGGGGTGAACATCGTCCTCGCCGCCGCCCTTGCCGGTCCCTTCCGGGGGGCCGGTATCGCCGCAGCCCTGTCCCTCGCAAGCGCGGTAAACACCGTTCTGCTTCTGGCATTCCTCAGGCGGAACCCCGAGATTGCCGTGGGCAGGGCCCTCCGTTCCGCCCTGGCCTATACGTTCAAACTCATTGTGTTTTCAATAATCGCAGTCACCCCCGTACTCGCCCTCAATCCCCGGCTGCTGGCCCTCTTTGCCGGCCGGAACCGGCTCATCAGCCAGGGGCTCCCCATCCTCATCAACGCCTTCATCTTCGGTGCGGTAGGAATAGCCCTTCTCGTCATAACAAAGGACAAGCAGGTCCGGGCGATTATCAGGATGGTACGGCGGTAATCAAAACTCAAACAAGGGAAGCTGCAAACCCGCCCCGTCCTGATCCGAGAGCAGCCGTCGTACCCGCCGGGGGTCTTCAATTTTGTCGATGAAGGCGCCGGAACAGGTGATGAAATACCGGGCCCGTTTCATCACAGCCCCAAGGCGGCGGAGGCTGTCGAAGGTCAGGCTGCGGGAGCGGCGGGTCTCGATGATGCGCCGGGCGGTTTTGGCGCCGATGCCGGGAACCCGCAGGAGTGCCTCGTAATCGGCGCGGCTTATTTCCACGGGGAAAAAGTCCGGGTGTTTGAGTGCCCAGGCGGTTTTTGGATCGAGGTGGGGGTCCAGGAAGGGGCTCCCCTCGTCGAGGATTTCGGCGGCGTTAAAGTGGTAGAACCGCATGAGCCAGTCCGCCTGATAGAGTCGGTGTTCCCGGACCAAGGGCGGGCCGGGAATGTCCGGCAGCCGGGGGTCGGGGATGCCGGAGCGGCCGTTGACCCCCACGGGGATAAAGGCGGAATAGTAGACCCGGCGGAGTGAAAACTTATGGTAAAGGGAGCCGGAAAGCTTGATGATGGTCCGGTCGTCCTCCTCGGTGGCCCCCACGATAAGCTGGGTGCTCTGTCCCGCCGGGGCAAAGGCCGGGGTGGATTTGATCCGCCGCCGGTCCTCCTCAAACTGGGAGCTGAGGCCGGAAAAATCATCCATGGCCCCGAAGATCACCTTTCCCGATTTTTGGGGGGCCAGGGTTTGCAGGCTCTTATCCGTGGGGAGTTCAATATTGGCGCTGAGCCGGTCCGCCCAGAGCCCCGCCTCCCGGATCAGCTTTTCCCCCGTACCGGGGATGATTTTAAGGTGGATGTAGCCGCCGTAGCCCGCTTCGGTGCGCAGTTTTTTTGCGGTCTCGATAAGTTTTTCCATAACGATGTCCGGGTCGGCGAAGATCCCCGATGAAAGAAAAAGCCCCTCAATATAATTACGCCGGTAAAATTCGCAGGTTAGCTCTACCAGTTCATTCACGGTGAAGGATGAGCGTTTGGTATCTGCGGAGACCCGGTTTACGCAGTAGGCACAGTCGAAACGGCACACATTGGAAAAAAGCACTTTGAGCAGGCTGACGCAGCGGCCGTCTTCGGTCCAGCTATGGCAGATTCCGGCAGGAATGCTGGCCCCGAAGCCGCCCTTTCCAGCCTTCCCGTCACTACCGGATGAGGCGCAGGAGGCGTCGAACTTTGCCGCCCCCGCAAGAATCGATATTTTTTCGCCCAGGTCAAATTGGCCCTGTACCGCGCCGCCCATGGAATAACTATACATTTGTATAGATAAAAAGGCAAGGGATAACTTTACGCCCAAGCCGATATAGTAATACACAGGAAAAACCTGATGGGACCGCTGCGGCGATACTCGAATTTACCGCTTCGGTTTGATATTTAAATTGACCCCCAGCCTGTCCTCGCTGTCCACAATGGCCCAACTGCCGCCGGGATACGTACCGGTACTCCGCATCCGGTAACCCTTCTCTTTCAGTTCACCGATGATGGCCTCCGTTTTGTCCCCAGCCTCGAAACCCAGATGATGAACCCCAACGCCGTGCTTGTCGTAAAATTCCTGGTAGGTATTACCGCCCCGGACAGCCTCGTGGAGCTCAATGATAAAGCCCCGGTCTTTGGCCGCTATTGATGCGAGCTTGAACTCGTAATCGGCTTCTTTGTCCCGGTAGATAACACCATCCCCGGGGCCCTTTTTCTGGATGTGGATTTCCGGCATGGGCGCGTCAAACAAATCACACCATTCACGGGCGGCCTTTTCTATGTCCTTTACGATAAGGGACACCTGGATAAATCCGTTAAAATCTATCGGCGTCTTCATGATACCTCCCCTCACTAAATAAGCTTGCTATTAAGTTCCATATTATCCTATTATCTCATTATCAACAATCTGTTGGGGTAAATCATGGCCGGGAATGTTTTTGGCGAGCTTTTCAGGGTTACTACTTTTGGTGAATCCCACGGTGCGGGCTTGGGCTGTGTCATAGACGGCTGCCCGGCGGGATTCCCCTTAACCGTCGAAGATATAGCAGCAGAACTACGGCGGCGCAGACCCGGCGCAGGCGGCCCCTCCACGTCCCGCGCCGAAGCTGATGGGCCTGAAATTCTTTCCGGGGTCTTTGAAGGCAAAACCCTGGGGAGCCCCGTCGCCATTCTGGTGCGGAACACCAATCAGCGTTCCGGGGATTACGATAATTTGAAGGATGTCTACCGGCCGGGCCATGCGGACTGGACATGGGAAGCCAAGTACGGCTTCCGGGACCACCGCGGCGGAGGCCGCAGTTCCGCGCGGGAAACCCTGGGGCGGGTTGCCGCCGGGGCCGTAGCAAAAAAATTCCTCGCCGCAGCGGGCATTGAGATCCGGGCCTGGACTTCCGCAGCCGCAGGTATCGCCGTTCCCGGCCCCGCGGACAGGGGCTTTGACTGGAACGAAATTGAACAGAACCCCCTGCGGATTCCCCATAGGGAAATTGCCCAACAGGCGCTGGAAAAACTTGAAGCTATCAGGAGCGAAGGGGACAGCGCAGGCTGCGCCGTTTCCTGCCGGGTCACCAACCTTCCCCCCGGCCTGGGGGAACCGGTCTTTGACAAACTTGACGCCCGGCTTGCCGCGGCGATGTTATCGCTGGGGGCGGCCAAGGGCATTGAATTCGGCGCGGGCTTCTCTGCCGCTTCCGGCCTCGGTTCAGAGCTGAACGACTGCCCCGTCCCTGCGCCGGACCTGCCCCCGGCATTCATACCATTACCGCCGAATGTTCCCCAAGTCCGCTGGACGGGCAATAACGCGGGGGGCGTTCTCGGCGGCATCTCCAACGGCATGCCGCTGGAATTTACCGTGGTCTTTAAACCGGTCCCGTCAATAAGTAAAAAACAACAGACCGTGGATCGCAGCGGCACTGTGCAGGAACTGGTTATTCAGGGGCGGCACGATGCCTGCATCGCCCCCCGTGCCGTGCCGGTGGTGGAGGCCATGGCAGCACTGGTGATCGCAGATTTACTGTTGCTGCAGCGGGCGGCGCGGATTTAGGAAATATTGGTGTTTTCCAAATTTCCCATAACTACTTCATCCCCGCATCCAGCAGTTCCAAAAACCCCGGATAGGTAACTGCAGCGCTTTCCGCCCCGGTAATCTCCACCGGACCCGCCGCGCCCAGCGCTGCAACAGCCAGGGCCATCACCACCCGGTGATCCCCGTGTCCCTCCACAGTTCCACTGCGTAACGGAACAGTATTACTGTTTTTTCCGTGAATGATAATGCCGTCAGGCCGCTCCTCCACATCCGCGCCAAGCTTGCCCAAAACAGAAGCCATCACCGCAATGCGGTCCGTTTCTTTTATCCGCGCATGGGCCGCGTTTACCAGGGCGGTCTTTCCTTCGGCGTAACATCCAAGGACCGCCATGATGGGCAACAGATCCGGTGTATCGTTAAGATCGAATTCGCCGCCCTTAAGTGTGCCCACCCGTGACACCGTGAGCCGCCATTCGGGACCGGCAGAACCGGCGCCTCTAATTTTTTCCCATTTTACATTAGCGCCCATTTTTTTCAGCATGTCGAAGATCGCCTTGTCGCCCTGCGGGTCATTGGGGTCAAGGCCCAGGAGGGTGACGGGGCCGCCGCTGATAAGGGCAGCAGAACCTGGAAATGCGGCGGAGGAAAAATCACCGGGCACGGGGCCGTTTGTGCTTTTGTAGGATGCACCGCCTGAGATGCGGAATTTGGAGAAGCTACTGTTGGTTTCATAGTGAATATTTTGGGCGTCCAGATAGGAAAGGGTCATTTCGATGTAGGGTCTTTCGTTGAGGAGGGGCACATCAATTTCGGTGACCACCCCCGCCGGAGCCAAAGGAGCGGCAAGCAGCAATGCTGAAAGGTACTGGCTTGTGGGACAAGGGAGGCTCACCCGGCCGCCCTTCCAGGGGCCCTGAATGATGATGGGCGCGCAGCCGTTACCGTTTTTTGATTCCGCCCGTATTCCCAATCCGGTAAGGGCCTCCAATAATGGCGCTGCACTGCGCCGCCTGATCTGTTCGTCCCCGTCAAATTCGATGGGGGATGAGCCCAGCGCCGCAGCCGCCAGCGCAAGGAAAAGGGTGGTCCCGGAATTGCCGACATCTATCGGCCGGGCCGGGGCTTTCAGTTTTTCGCTGCCCATATTCGATCCAAAACCGATTCCTTTTACCGTATAACCGACAAGCTTCTCACCTTTTTCATTGGGATGATTGGCGCATTGCGGATCAACCGAAGGGTGTTCGGTGATCTCCGCTCCCAGGGCGCGGCAGGCGGCAACGCAGGAACGGGCGTCCAGGCTGTCCAGGGGGTAGGCAATTTCAGAAACACCGTCGGCAAGGGCGGCAATCAGGAGGCGGCGGATGGTGTGGGACTTGGAGGCCGGAACCCTAAAGGTTCCGGTAAAACGATGCGGCGTAATGAGGGCGTTCATGGGCAATAGGGTAACAGGTTCTTTTCAAAAAAAGAAGAAGGGCGCCGATGTTATCAGAATCAATATATAGTAGATGAAACAGGGCAGCATGTTGACCAGCAGTATCTTTCCTTCGCTGCCGGAAGCGCCGGTGGTGGAGGTTACGGCGATTACGTTGTTGATGCTGATGATGCTGGCAATGGAGCCCCCCGCCATCTGCAGTGCGATAATCCCCGCCGTATTAAAACCCAACATGAAGGCGGTCTCGAACTGGAGGGGCGAAAACAGGAGCCCCGAAACCGTGCAGGACCCGGAGACAAAGGCGCCGATGAGACCGATGAGGGGGGAAACAACCGGGAAGACCCGACCCACCCCGTTTGCTAAAGATGCGGCGATCTGCTGAAGCATGCTGGGAAGTCCCGACTGGTTGACCGATGAATACCGCATGATCTGTACCATGGCCACCCCGCAGAACAGGGCTATTCCCACGGACACAAGCTGCCGCACCGTGGCCCGCCAGATCCTGCCGGTTTCCTTAAACGAAAGACCAAAGAGAAATCCCACGACGAGGGAAATCACCATGAAAGGAAAGATACCCGGATTGTAGGGAACCGCTAAGGAGAAATTGGCCCCTTCCACCCCCAGGATATTGGGGATGTTGATTTTGACGGACTGGAGAATTCCCTTTATTCCCAGCGCCGGGATGCGGGTAATGAGGAGCAGCGCCGCAATGATGATATAGGGGGACCATGCCTTGATGAGGCTCATTTTTGCCGCCGGGATGCCCGGCGCCGCTCCGACAGGAACCGCCGCCCCCGGAAAATCCCATACATGACCGGGGGTGAGGAATTTACATTTCGCCGCAATGATGACTGCCCCAAGGCCGATAAGGGAACCGATGATAGAAGGAAAGTCCGGCCCCGCAAAGGTCCCCAACAGGTGATAGGGAAGGACAAAGGCCGCCCCGGAAAAAAGGGAAAAGGGGAGGATCTCCAGCACGGACCGCAGTTTCCGTTCCTTTCCAAACATCACCACGATGATTGCGCAGATCTGGAAGGGCACCAGTATGCCGCCGACTCCCAGGAACAGGCTGGTCAGCCGGGAAAATTCCCTGGCCCATGCTTCCACCGTGCCCCCTGCGGCGACGATGTCCTCCGCCAACGCGGCGATGCTGGTGAGGGACGGGGTGCCCACCGCCGCAAAGGGAACCGGGGTGCTGTTTGCCGCCAAGGCAGCGATGCAGGCCGCCACAGGGGGAAACCCGAGTCCCACCAGGAGAGGCGCAGCCAGGGCCGCAGGGGTTCCGAAACCGGCGGCCCCTTCCACAAAGGCGCCGAACATCCAGGCGATGATGATGGTTTGTATTCGCCGGTCGGTGGAGATATTTCTGAACCCGGCATTAATGGAGTCAATGGCCCCGGCGGCCTTGAGGGTGTTGAGGAGCAGTATGGCCCCAAAGATGATGAACAGCACATCCCAGGAGGAGAGGAACCCCAGTATCCCGTATGCAAGAACCGTAATCAGTTCCATCTTCCACACCAGGAGCCCCAGAATGACGGATGCCCCCAGGGAAGCGGCCAGGGATTTGGAAGCGGGAACCTTAAAGGCAACCATTAAGACCAGGGCAAGTACCAGCGGTACCGCAGCAATCAGTGCATACATACTAAAGCCCCGGTTCCGTCCGCTCGTCCGCCCGGATTACCTGCCGCAGGGTTTTGTCCGCCGAATCAAGGAGCATAATACAGTTTCGGCCCCGGTTTTTTGCTTCATAAAGGGCCCGGTCCGCCTGTGCGTAGAGTTCCTCCGCCGTATCCTCTGAGCCGCCCCGGAGAAAATAGAGGCCCAGGCTGGCGGTGATATAGGGGGCCGCCGGGGATTTTTCGTGGGGAATTTGCAGATCGATAATCATTTGGTGAAGTTTGAGGACCAGCCGCTGGGCTTCGCTCAGGCGGTTCTCCGTCCAGAGGATGATGAATTCCTCCCCGCCGACCCGGGCGGCAAATACTTTTTCTTCCGCCATAAGCCGGGATAGTACACCGCCGATGGCCTTAAGCACCTGGTCCCCTTTGGGATGGCCGTAATAATCATTGTAAAATTTGAAATGATCCACATCCATCATAATGACACATACGGTTTGATGTACATGCTGACAGGCGTTAATATAAAAATCTACCTCGTGTAAAAAACCCCGGCGGTTGCTCAGGCCCGTTAAGTCGTCCCGGATACTTTCCGCTTCAAAGCGGTTCCGCTCCGCTGCAAGCCGCCGGGCGGAGATCATTTCCTTGATAACCGCATGGCTCATCTGCCAGCTGAAAATCATCCCCCCCAGGGAGGCAATAACGACGTTTTCCATGTCAAATTGCCAAACCGCCGGGGATTTTATCCGAAAGGTCCAGCTTGAAAAAATTATCACCACCACCACATTGAGGACCATATTCCAAAGGGGATCGATCATAAAAACGAGTTGGGCACAAATAAAGAAAACCATAAAGTTGACCGCCTGACTTTCCGGCCGGGCAATTACGCCGATATAGAAGAAGAGCATAATGCAGCTGAAAAACAATAAAAAACCCACCGCAATGGGGACTCTTTTCAATTCCTTTCTTTGTAAGTACCGGGTATAGCCATATACCCCCAGTTCAAAAGCGGCGGCGATCAAATAGACGATGAATTTAAGGGTTTTCTTTTCTATCAGGAGGGGGAACAAAGAAAAAATAACCAACAGCAGGGATACAATCAGACAGGTGATCCGCAGGCTCCGGATATTGTACTGATTAATCAAATCCCGGCAGCCTTCGATCGACTCCTTGGAAAAATTAAAATATCGCCAACGGGAGAAAATAAGGCGCCTCCTTACGGGATCAGTTATCAGGGATTATAGCACCTTTAATGCTATAATCCTACTCCCACTTCTTTTGAATTGCCGCAGCAGTATCGGCAGCGGTGGTATTGTTGGCGAACATATTTGCCAGTTCTTCCCGGACTGCATTTTCCAGTTCCCGTATTTTGGGGATGGTGGTTAATTCCTGAACCAGATCGGCGGCTTCGTACATGTCCCAGGCCTTGGCGTAAAAGGGGTCCTCCGTGATATAAGCGGCCGCTGAATCGTTGCTTCCCGGTACGGCCCGGATCTGTTCCGCAAGCCGGCTGCTGTTTTCCTGCAGGTAAAGGAGAAAATTCCAGGCCTCATCGGGGTGTCCGCTCCCGGCGTTGATCCCCGCATACCAGGTCGAAAGGCCGAAGACGGGCTTTCCCGCATAATCCGCCGGACCCGGTATCAGGGTGATGCCGAAAGCGCCGTCCTTCATCCGATCCCGCAGCTGTGCAATATCCTGAACGGAGCCGGTCATCATGGCGATCTTTCCGGCGGCAAATTCATTGAGCCGTTCCGCTCCGGTTGTGGTAAAACTTTGCGGCGCAAGGAGGCCCTCCTTTTCAAGCTGGGCCAGGAATGCCAAAGTATCGTTGATGGCTTTGCCGTTAAAATCGGGAACCCCCTCTTTGGTCATGGCAGTCCCGGCAGCCCATATCCAGGAAAAGACATCCCGGAACACCCCCCGGCTGTCTGCGGGGCTTAGGGCGAGGGCCGCGCCGTATTGTTTGGCGGAACCTTCGCCTTTACTCACCGCCTGGGCGTAGCGTAAAAATTCCGTACGGTCCCTCGGCGGCCGGTCGAAACCCGCAGCCCTGAGGATATCAATATTGTAAAAGAGAACATCCATGGATGACGCCAGGGGGAGGACCCGTTCCCTGCTTTCATTTATAAACGCCCCCTGGGAATCCGGAAAACTGAAAGTTCCGGCCTTGATAAATTCTGCAAGGTAGCGGCTCTCCATGACGATGATATCCGGTTCGGCGGTTTCCGCCCCGGCATCCCGGAACTCATCATAAGCCTGGGTTTGCTCCCGAATGCTTACTTCGGGGTGGAGCCCTTTATATTCTCCAATAAGGGATGAGAGGGCGCCCTGCTCCCATTCACTTTCCCGCAGTTGGGTAAAAACAAGATTCACCTTTTCCGTTTTCGGCCTGTGGCTGCGGGCGTTGCCGCCGGATCTGAATCCAATCTTAACCACCAGCGCAGCGGCAATCAAAAGAACGGTCACAATAATTACAATTTTGTCACTTTTTTCTATCTTCATACACACCTCGACTTTTAAACGAATTTAGGTTACATCATTAGTATGTTCGGTTTTATCAAAAAAATCATTCAGCGCAAACCGGAAAGTGATGCAATCATTTTTGATATTAAATCAGAAAGTTCCTATGATGCCTATCTGCAAAACCACATCCCTGTGGTGGCCCTGAAAAAGTCCAAAACAATCGCCTGGATCGAGGCCCCGAACCGCCGCTATCAGGACCAGGTGATCGATGCACGGATCCGGCTGGACGCCATGGGGGGCTATGCCGCCGCGGGGCTCCTCTTCCGCATGGTGGACGACGGCACCTACTACTCGGTCCTGATTTCCAGCAAGGGCTACTTCCGGCTGGACGCGGTGCGGAACAATATGCCCCTCCCCCTCATCGGCTGGACCGAACTTCCCGCAGCCGCCGCCAATGAAACGGAGTTTACCCTCAGGATAATCGCCTACGGCGCGCATCTGGCGCTGCTGATCAACGGCGCCTGGGCGGCGGAGACGGATGAGTCATCCATTCCTATGGGAACCCTTGGGTTTGCTGTGGCATCTTACGAAGCAGAAACCGCGCCCGGCGCCGCTTCTCTGGAAAGTATCTCGGTGAAGGATATGATTGACGATGTTGAGGCGGCCTGGCGTCAATGGGAAAATAATCCTGCCATTGCGCCGCAAGCCCGATTCGCGCTGGCGGAAACCTTTGCCGCCATGGGGGAAAGCGCGCCCGCATTGGTTCAGCTTAAAAAAATGTGGGAGGCCCCCGGCTATCAGCGTACACAGCGGGAACTGCTCCTTGCGGAGCAGCTTGCGTATCAGAACGAACTTTACGATGAGGCGGAAGAATATGCCGATGCCTGCCTTGCGCTTGGCCGGGAAAGTCCCGAGGGCCGGGAGGCGGTAACCGAAAAGGCGAAGATTCTCTACGCCGAAGAAAAATTCGAGGCCCTGCGGGACTTTGCCGCAGAAGCGGTGTCCGGCAATGACGATCCCGTCCTGCATACCCTGTTGGGCCACGCCTGGTGGGATTTGGGGAATTACGAAAAAGCCGCGGCCGCTTATGATCGCAGTTTTGAACTTAACAGTGAAAACGGCATCTTCGCCAAGAATGCCGCCAATGCATATGAAATCCTGGGCCGCAAAGCGGATGCCCTTGAACGCTACCTCCGCAGCGGCCGTCTGTTTCTGAGTGCGGGTAATTATCAGGACCTGGGGGCGCTGGCGCCGAAACTCCTTTCACTTGGGGCGAATAATTGGGAAGCCCATGCCCTCACGGGGAAGTGGGCCTTCGGCATAGAAGATTGGTCCATGGCGAATGCCGAATTCACCAACGCAGAAACACTGCGAAAGTCCCTTGACCCCACGCCTGCCCCTGACCCGGCGATCTATTTTTTGCGGGCACTGATCCTTATCCGCAATGATAAACGCAGTGAGGCCCTGCCCCTGCTGGAAGAGGCCGTTGCCCTTGCCCCCGATTACGGGCTTTTTCACTTCCGCCTTGCGGAAACCCGTTTTTTGCTTAACAGTAATGCTGATGATCCTGAAACCCGCGCCCACCTTGATGCCGCCCTCTCACTCCTTCCGGATGATGACAGTAATACTGTTGATGCCAATGCGGGATGGGTGCACAACTTTGCCGCAGAGATTGCTTTAAATCGCAATGATCTTGACGATGCAGAAAAGCATCTGGAAAGGGCCGCCGCATCCCTGGGAGAAGTTCCGGCCATTCGGGTAAACCGGAGTTTGTATCATTATCTGCGGGGTTCTTTGGAAGAAGCATTGAAGATCCTCGAAGCCGGTAAAGCTGAGGATGAGGACGGAATCCTGGCGAACAGCGCCGGTAATCTTTTGGTCCGGGTCGGCAAGTTTGAAGGGGCCGATGAATATTACCTAAAGGCCCTTTCCATCGTTCCCGGCAATGTGGAATTTTTGATCAACCGGGCATCCTGCCTTATTGAGCTTGGCTATTACGGCGAAGCCGACACGGTTCTGGCCCAGGCCCACAGCAAGGACCCGTCCCCGGCGGTTTTGGAATTGATCACCTACGTGGCGGTAAAGAAGGGTGAATTCCCCCGGGCCGAATCCGCCTGCCGCGCGGCCTTGGCGATAGACAATAATCATGTTCCTTCCCTGCTGAACCTGGGCTGGATCTACAGCTCCACCGGCCGCTGGAACGATGTCCGGGAAACCCTTGCCCGGCTTGAGACAATAGACCTTGACGATGAGGCCGCCGCCCGCCGCTCCGAGTTACAGCAGAAACTTGAAGGCAGCATGACCCGGCTCATCCACTGCGCCTCCTGCAACCGGAGCTGGCGCGTCCTCCGTGACCCGCCTTCGGTTCCGTCACTGCGGCTCCGCGCCATGCCCCCGGACGAGCTCCCCGCCGGTTCCTGCCCCGAATGCGGCAGAACCTACTGTATCGGCTGCGCGAAACAGCACCTGGACAAGGACGGCCGCTTTACCTGCCCCGCCTGCGGCAGGACCCTCAAGCTGATAAACGAAGGCTTAAAAAAAATAGCCGCCGATTGGGCCGCCGCATCGATCCCCTAACACAGTATTACTGCGAATAGTTCTTCCCCGATTGCTTCCGGTGTTTTACCATCGGCCTTTATGATAATGTGTGCGATTTCCCGGTAAGCCGCTGCCCGCCGCTCGTGGAGCAGCCGATGGGTTTCCTTCGGATTATCAGTGTTGAGAAAGGGTGGCAGTTCCCCGATCTTTTCCGCAGTAATACTAATCCGCTCCCAGGCGGTTTCCACGGAAACATCCAGATACACCAGTGTTACTGCGCTGCTCTTTTTCAACAGATCCAATGCAGCGCCGTTATCGACGAGTCCGCCTCCCGCAGCAACAATGCGAAAGCTCCTTCCGTCATGCCCTTCATTGAGCAAGCTTTGCAGGGCCTCCGCCTCCGCCATTCTAAATACCTCGGGTCCCTCTTTGAATAATGTCCGGGGGCTTTTCCCGGCGCGCGCCTCGACCAGCTCATCCAGGTCGGTAAAGGTCCCGGCGCATTGCTCCGCCAGGGCCCTGCCGGCGGTGGTTTTACCCGAATGTTTCGGCCCGGTTAAAATGACTAAGCCCATAATCGTGCTAGTATACGCTGTTTTAATAGCCTATACTATGCCTGTACATGAACGGATTGCTGGTTCTCTTTTTATTGATATTTGTCGCGGCCCTCCCGGTATTTCTGGTATACCTTTGGTTCCGACTGGCCCGCTTCCCCCTGCCCCTGCCATGGTTTTTGTTTTGCCTCCTTTCAGGCGCGGCGGCCCTCTTTATCGCCCTTCTCCTGCAAAATTTTTCCCCCAACACATTACTGGTAAACGCCCTTACCGAAGAACTGGGCCGTCTGCTCATGCTTCTCATCTTCTTTAAAATCCTGAACCTGATGGGGAAGGGAATTCCCCCGGGCCCTGCCGCCAGAGCCGATACCACCGATGCCCCCGGCATTTTTTCCACTAACTCCGCCGTCTGGGGTTCCGTCGCCGGACTCCTCGCCGGTCTGGGTTTCGCTCTCATTGAGAGCGCCACTTACGGCGCGGCAAACATGGGCGTCACCCTTCTGCGGGCCTTTACCGCCGCCCCCCTGCACGGGGCCTGCGGCGCACGGGTAGGAGCTGCGGCGGCGGTCTGCCGGGATCATCCCTTCCCCGCCCTGTTGCGCTTCCTTTCCGCCGCAGCCATCCACGCCATGTACAATTTTATGCTCCTCCTCCACGGAATTCCCACAATTTTGGCGATTTTTATCGCCTTTTCCGCCCTTGGTTCCTCGGTTTTGTTTATCCACGGGACTTTGAAGGCGGCCAAAGAATGATTTTTGTCATAACCCGGTTGACTCTTTTGTACTAAACCGATATATTAGACAAACACGACGCAGGATAGAGCAGTTGGCAGCTCGTCGGGCTCATAACCCGGAGGTCGTAGGTTCGAGTCCTACTCCTGCTAAAAGTTAAGGCTTTGTTCTATAAATCATCACCTACTCTAAAAAATTTCCCGATTTACGCTTACACAATACGTATAAGGGAAACAGATGATAGGAACAACCATGGGGGCAATACTTAAAATACTCACTATAGAATATAATAAATCTTTCATTGAAAGCGTCTCAAGGGTATAGCAACAAAATACCTTGACAGCTATGTCAACTTCTTCAAGGCAATAAAAACCAGCAACCTCAACTTTGACTGTGGTATCCATATTTATTAGCAGAACTTGTTATTTTCCACTTTGAGTATTATTCTTACCGCCAATGAATCAATATATCTCCGAAATTGATAAAATTTACCGTTCCGGAAACGGCACCGAGCACAGTTACCGCTCTGCCTTAAAAACTCTGTTTGAAAATATCACCAAGGGCCTGGTCATCACCAACGAACCAAAACGGATAGTCTGCGGAGCTCCCGATTACATTATCACCCGTGACGATATCCCGGTTGGATATATTGAGGCAAAGGACATTACCGTCGGCCTGAACAGCAAACTGAACCGGGAGCAGTTTGATCGTTACAAACAATCCCTCGGCAATCTCATAATCACGGACTACCTCACATTCCAGCTTTTCAGGGACGGTGAATTGGCGGCGTCCGTTTCCATCGCCAAAGAAAACGGCGGCGGCATAAGTCCCGATAAAACCCAATTCACCGCTTTTACTGAACTGGTGGAACAGTTTGTCGGCTACCGGGGAAAAAGCATATACCAGTCAGAGCAGCTTGCCAAAATGATGGCGGCCAAGGCGAAATTGCTTGCGCACAGTATTGAAAAGGCGTTAGCCGAGAAAACATCGGAAGACGATACCCTCTCCGGTCAGTTGGAAGGTTTCCGAAAAGTACTCATCCACGATTTGAGCGAAACTGACTTTGCTGATATTTACGCCCAGACCCTCGCCTATGGAATGTTTGCCGCCCGGCTTAATGATCGCAGTGATACTGTTTTTAACCGGGTACAAGCCGCCCATCTTATTCCCCTGTCAAATCCCTTTCTCCGCAAATTTTTTCAGTATATCGCCGGGTTTGATTTGGACGACCGTATCCGCTGGATAGTGGACGCGCTGGCGGATCTTTTTAACTGTGTCGCTGTCGATGAACTACTCAAGGAATTTGCCAGGACCAATCAGGACCCCTACATCCATTTTTACGAAACCTTTCTTGCCGAGTATGATCCAAAACTCCGGGAAAGCCGGGGCGTGTATTATACCCCGCTGCCGGTGGTGCAGTTTATCGTCCGGGCGGTAGATGATATTTTACAAAAGGAATTTAAGCTCCCCCAGGGTCTGGCGGACAATTCAAAGATAAAACGAAAGGTAACCCGGAGCGATGGCACAACAAAATCAATAGAATTACACAAGGTTCAAATCCTCGATCCTGCTACCGGAACCGGCACCTTTTTAGCCGAAGTGATCAACAAGATATACGAAGGGTTTGCAAAACAGCAGGGCATGTGGACCAACTATTGCGCCGAACATCTCATCCCCCGGCTTAACGGTTTTGAAATTCTCATGGCCTCTTATGCGATGGCCCATTTCAAGCTTGATATGACTTTGAAGGAAACCGGGTATCATGGTGAGGACAATTCGCGCCTTCGGGTGTATTTGACCAACAGCCTTGAGGAGCCGCCTAAGGAAATACTGGAACTACCCTTTGCCCAATGGCTGGGTGACGAGGCGGCAGAGGCAAATAAAATTAAAAGGGATACCCCGGTAATGGTGGTTTTGGGGAATCCGCCGTATAGTGTAAGCAGTCAGAACAAGGGCGGTTGGATACAACATCTATTAGAGGATTATAAAAAAGACTTAAATGAACAGAATATTCAGCCGCTTTCCGATGATTATATAAAGTTTATTCGTTACGGACAGTATCTTATAGATAGAAACAGTACAGGTGTGTTGGCATACATATCAAATAGCAGTTTTACTGATGGGCTTATTCATCGCCGGATGCGAAAAGCATTGTTGGAAACATTCGATAGAATTTATATTCTTGATTTACATGGCAGTTCAAAAAAGAAAGAGACCGCACCGGACGGCGGTAAAGATGAAAATGTGTTTGATATTCAACAAGGTGTAAGCATAAACCTGTTTATTAAAACCGGACAGAAAAAGAAGGATGAACCGGCCAAAGTTTTGCATTTTGACCTGTATGGTAAACGGGAAGAAAAATACCGATTTCTGCAGGAGAATTCACTTTCTACTGTTAAATGGAAAGAACTCCTTCCGCAAGAACTACAATATTTTTTCGTAACAAAAGATTTTGGCAATCAGGAGGAATATGATAAGGGTTTCAAAGTTCAAGATTTATTTCCGGTTAATTCAGACGGAATAGTGACCGCAAGGGATGATTTTACCATACATGATACTGAACAAACTGTAAAAGATACTATTAATGAGTTTTTAACTCTTGATGATGAGTCTGCCCGGATACGTTTTAATTTAGGGAAAGATGTTCGGGACTGGAGTGTTGCCGGTGCAAGAAAGGATTTAACGCAAAAACCGGATTTTTCAAAAATAATTAAAATAAATTATCGTCCATTTGATATACGATATACATATTATACAGAGCATTCAAGTGGTTTTCATTGCACTCCACGCGGGAATGTTATGAGGCATTTCTTGCCTTCTGATAATGTGGGGCTGATACTTGGCCGACAAGGACAAGTTGTGGGATCCATGTTATGGAATTTAATATTCATAACATCTAGAATATCAGATAAAAATATTTATTATAGGGGCGGCTGTATAGTTTGTCCCCTCTACCGTTACCCCGAAAAAGACGCCTTGGACCACGACGAAAATCGCCGGCCAAACCTTGACATGAAAATTGTTAACGAGATAGCCGCAAAAATCGCCCTTCGTTTTACCGCGGAAAAAGAACCGCCCCTCACGGAGAAGCTCAAACAAGCGCAGAATCTTGTCCTCGATCCCAATGCCTATCTTGGGAAATACGAAATCGACGGAAGGCCCAAAGAAAATGCGGCTTCCATAACGGCATATCTTAAACAGATGGCAAAAACAGTAACGTTGGAAAACGCCGATGTCAGGGGACCAATCGTTCTTTCTGCGAATGGCATTAGTAAAATCACATCCTTCGGTATGACCAATGCCGTATACATGAAAATCATAGCGCATATCCCGGCAATGCTGAAAAACGCGATCCTTGTTTATACACAAAAACCGGACAAGCCGCATTCACATTATCGCACATACAAGCATCTTGTCGTTGGAATAAAAATAGACGGTGAATACTACACGATACGGATTGTGTTAGGCGAAAGCAACGGCCTTTGGTATTATACCAATATAGTAAGCAAAATAGAAAAAGGAACCCTTTTGGAGGCTTGCCAAGAATCAAACTTGGGGCGCCAAAAGAATTCCTTTCCCTATATAAACGATACCAAACTTCCTTCCATTTTGCAAGGGATTTTTGCAAAAAATCCTGATTTTTTTTCACCGCAGCCCAGCTTTTCTCCCATAGACCTGCTTGATTACATCTACGCCGTACTTCACAGCCCCGCATACCGGGAAAGATACCGTGAATTCCTCAAAATAGATTTTCCCCGTGTGCCCTATCCGTCTGACGCCGCTTCCTTCCGTGCTTTGGCGGGTCTTGGAGCGAAACTCCGCAACATCCACCTCCTTGAAGGATTGAAAAGTTCCGATACATTAGCCACCTACCCTATAGAAGGGACAAACCAGATAGACAAACTTAACTATCTGGATGAAAAAGTATGGATTAACAAGACGCAGTACTTTGATGATGTGCCGCCTGAAGTTTGGGAGTTTTATATCGGCGGGTATCAGCCTGCGCAGAAGTGGCTGAAGGATAGGAAGGAACGGGTTCTAAACTATGACGATATTCAGCATTATCAGAAGATTGTTGTGGCGTTACAGGGGACGATTGAAGTGCAGAGGGAGATTGATATTGCCGGTGCTGGGAATTTGTGATAGGATGTGAGTAAGTTAGGAGTAATTGCTAAAGCATGAAAATAAAACAGGTAGAATTAACTAAATTCAAACGGTTTACACATCTGACTATTTCAGAAATACCCGCTTCGGCTAAATTAGTTGTTCTTATTGGTCCAAATGGATGTGGAAAAACCTCTCTTTTTGAAGCATTTAATCATTGGTATCAACTTTCTGGATTTGGAATGCCTGGGGTACAAGACTATTTTGAAAAAAAGCTAGATTCTGTATCAACTGCCAATAATGCATGGTATAATAATAAAGTTCAGTTATCTTTTCATAATTATGTTCATAATCCTAATCAACAAGCAATGTTAAAAGGTAAATTTTATTTCAGGAGTGCATATAGAAATGAAGCTGATTTTAATATTTCTCAGCTTAAAAAACAGAATGATCCGACACAAAGTGTTCATTTAGCTAATCTTATGTTAAACGATCAGACTGTGTCGGAAAATTATCAACGACTTGTTGCGAAAACTCTGGCAGGAGTATATGATAATGGAAATAACCAAAAAACAGTACAAGCATTGAGAGAAGAAATAATTGGAAAAATACAAACTTCTCTTTCAAATATATTTGATGATTTAAATCTCAGTTCAATAGGTGACCCATTACAAAATGGCAGTTTTTATTTTAAAAAAGGTAATTCTGTAGACTTTCATTACAAGAATTTATCGGCCGGAGAAAAATCAGTATTCGATTTAATTTTAGATATGATTATAAAGTCTGCCTATTTCGATGATGCGGTATACTGTATTGATGAGCCAGAAGTACATATGCATACGAGATTACAAGGGAAGGTCCTGGGCGAACTTTATAATCTTACACCGGCTAATTCGCAATTATGGGTATCAACGCATTCAATTGGTATGTTTAAAGAGGCCGAATCTCTGGAAAGGATACATCCGGGTTCTGTTGTATTTCTTGATTTTGATAATTGTGATTTTGATAACGATGAGATAATTAAACCAACAAAAATAAACAAGGCTATTTTAGAAAAATTTTACGATTTAGCTTTTGGTGATTTTGCTGGATTAATGGTACCCTCTAAAATTATTTTTTGTGAAGGTACAGACAAAGGGCGAAGATATAAAAATTTTGATGCACAAATATATAGTATAATATTTACCGATAAATACCCTGATGCAAAATTTATATCATTGGGATCGTGTAGCGAGCTAGAAGCTATTGATACAAATGCTGTAGGTAGCGTAATTACAAGCATAATAAATTGTTCAGAGATTGTTAAATTAGTTGATAGGGATGATAGGAGCGATGCCCAAGTACAAGAGTTGGTCGAAAAAGGAATTAAGGTAACAACCAAAAGAAACATTGAAAGTTATTTGTTGGATGATGTTGTTATCGCTAAACTATGTAATTCTATAGGGAAGCCGGAATTAACGACACAGTGTATTACAGTTAAACAACAAGCGTTGGTAAGTAGTATAGGTCGTGGTAATCCCCCAGATGATTATAAATCAGCAAGTGGAGATGTTTACGTTGGAATTAAACAATTACTTCAATTAACTCAGTGTGGCGATAATAAATGTGCTTTTTTTAGAGATACAGTTGCACCGTTGATAACTGAAGATATGGATATATACAGAGAATTGGAACAAGAAATATTTTTATGAACATAAAGATGCATGAAGATAAGATTAAATCTTCTTGAATTCATCTAGTTAATATAGTATAATTTTTTAGGGGTATTTTTATGGGAACACTGGAAATCATGGAAAGAATCAATGAATTACCCTCGGATCAACGGATGCTTATTGCAGAAAAAATTATTCATTCTGTCCGCAAAGAAGAAACGAAATCGCAATTGAAGCTGGTGGCCGAAAGACTGTGTGCTGACTATAAAAATGATAAAGAACTGACCATCTTTACCCAGCTTGACGGGGAGGACTTCTATGAAACAAGGTGAAGTCTGGAAAGTAGAACTGGACCCCACAATAGGTGCTGAAATAAAGAAAACCCGTCCTGCGGTGATAATTAATGATGATGATATGGGGGCTTTGCCATTAAAACTAATCGTTCCTATTGTACAGAAGTTATAGGGGCGGATTTAGGACAAACGAAAATTAATTGATAGCCTCACACCCCCACCCCTCCAAAGGGCGCCGCCCTTTCCAGCACCTCCGCGATGCAGCGGTTCTCCGGCCGTAACAGGCCGGGATCTGCTTCGAGGATGGCGAAGGCATCGGCGCGGGCACGCTCAAGTTCCGCCGCGTCGCGGATGGGGTTGGCAAGGCCCAGGCTGAGGTAGCCTGACTGCTCAATGCCGGCGATCTGGCCGGGGCCCCGGATCTTGAGGTCCTCCTCGGCAATGACAAAGCCGTCGTTGCTTTCCAGCATCACCTTGAGCCGGGCCTGCCAGTCCTCGATGTTTTCCCCGGTGGGGAGGGGGCCTTCGGGATCGGAGTAGACCAGAAAACAGTAGGACTGCTGTTCGCCCCGGCCCACCCGGCCCCGAAGCTGGTGGAGGGCGGAAAGGCCGAAGCGCTCGGCGTGTTCGATCACCATGCAGGTGGCGTTGGGCACGTCTACCCCTACTTCCACCACGCTGGTGGCGACCAGGAGCCGTATCTCGCCCCGGCGGAAAGCGTCCATGGTCTGCCGCTTTTCCTCTTCATCAAGCCGTGAATGGACCAGGGCCGTTTTGTATTGGGGGAACACCTCGCGGGCAAGGCGATCCGCCATGGACTCGGCGTCTTTCAGGTCCGCAGTGCGGCCCCCGGCCTCGCTGGCCTCGATTAACGGATAGACAAAATAGGCCTGCCGCCCGGCAGCAAGCTCTTTGCGGACGAAGCCGTAAACCTTATCCTCGTTGGCCTCCTTGGCCAGGTGGGTCTTGATGGGCTTCCTTCCGGGGGGCAGGTCCCGGATAAGCGACACATCCAGGTCGCCGAAAACCGTGAGCGCCAGGGTGCGGGGGATGGGGGTGGCGCTCATCATCAAAAGGCCGGGGTGGTCCCCCTTTGCCATGATGAGGGAACGCTGGGTGACCCCGAAGCGGTGCTGCTCGTCCACCACTGCAAGCCGCAGGTCGTGGTAGACCACATCCTGGGAAAACAGGGCGTGGGTCCCCAGGGCAATGTCGATTTCCCCGGCGGCAAGGCGCTTGAGCAGTTCCTTGCGCCCGGCGGCTTTGATGTTCCCGGTTAAAAAGCTTAAGCGAATCCCGATGGGTTCCAAAAGTCGGGCGGCGTTTTCCGCATGCTGACGGGCAAGCAGTTCCGTGGGGGCCATGATCGCCGCCTGCCCACCGCTTTCCACCGCCTTGAGCGCCGCGAGAAAAGACACCAGGGTCTTCCCGGAACCCACATCTCCCTGGAGCAACCGCGCCATGGGCCAGGGGCTGTCCATGTCCGAATTGATTTCGGCAATCGCCCCGGTTTGGCCCGCGGTGAGGGAGAAGGGGAGGCGTTCAATGAGGCGCTGCTGTAATGGGGTAAACGAGGCATCATTGACGGCTAAGGCGTTATTTATTAAGTTTTTATCCAGGTCAGGGGCTTTTCCCTGAAGCGGCACTTGTGCTGCCGAGGTGGTCTTGGTAGCTCCTGGCCTTCGCCGCTCCAGTGCCCGCCGCCCAATGATCACCTCAAGATAAAAAAGTTCCCCATAGACAAGGGTTTTCTGGGCCAGGTTCAGTTCCGCCATGGACGCGGGGAAGTGGATCGCCCTGACGGCCTGAGATTTGGGGAGCAGGCCGTCCCGTTCGATGATTGCCTGGGGAAGTTCCTCTTCAATGGAAGCTCCGTACTGGATCAATGCCTGTTTGACAAAGCGGCGGACCTGATTCACGGTGAGCCCGGCGGAAAGGGGGTAGACCGGGATGATGCTGCCCGATCTGCCGCTGGAGCCGGTTCCCGATGCCGCCGCGCCGTCCTCCGTCGGGCCGGAGCCGACCCCAAGGGGTTCCGTCTCAAATTCGGAGCACTGGAGCTCGCCGTACTTGTAATGGAAATGGCGGCCCCAGAGCTGATACCGGTTTCCCACCACAAGCTGCTTTTCCAGCCAGGGCCGGTTAAAACAGACCAGCACCGCCCGGCCCGTGTCATCCTCCACATGGACCTTGAGGGTCCGCATCCGGCCAAAGCCGATCCAGTCGTGGGCAAGGACGGTGATCACGGTACAGATCGCGGGAAAGCGGGAAAAATCCTTAAGGGGGACGCTGCGGCTCCGGTCTTCCCAGTCACGGGGGTAATGGCCGAGGAGGTCCGCTACGGTACAAAGCCCCGCCTTGATAAAAGGCTCGGCCTTTTTGTCCTTGAGCCCGTTTATGCTGGTGATAGGCTGGTCAAGTTCCCGGAGAAACATGCGTCGCTTCGCCGCTTAAATGGGCAGCCGTACCAGCAGGGGCGTCACTTTGCCGATTGCGAATCCCCCCACGGCCATGAGGGCCAGTAAAATCACGATGGAAAGGATGATCCCCGAACGATAATTGACGATCCGGCTGCGGAAGAAGAACCGGGTGATGCGGTACAGCACGGGCTGGGAAATGCTGTCGATGATCCGCCAGAAGGGGCTGTAGATGTTCTGGTTGCTGAGGTAGGCGATGAGCCGCAGTCCCAGGATTACCGCAAAAAAGCCCAGGATGAAGGACGCCGCCGACCAGAGTGACGAGACGGCAATCCCCAGCACGAGCCCCAGGCTGATGAATCCGGACCGGGCGACAATGCTGAACACATTCTGGGCCAGGGACAGGGCCGCCATTGCCGCGATGGGGCTTAGGTCGATAAAGCCGGTCCGCAGAATGGGAAAACGGCTCCACCAGGCAAGATAGGGGTCGGTGATGCGGGAAAGGATTTCCACGGGCCTGCCGAAACGGGCCCCGCTGAACCAGGTAAACATGACCCGGATAAATATGAGGAGCATGTAAACGCTGGCCAGGCTCCCCAAGATACTCATGATTTTTTGCATGCTATACCCGCCAGACCTTGGCAACCCCGGCGCAATGGGCCAGGCTGTCAATGGATTCAGCGGTCGCGGCGGCCCCGATCTGGGTGGTGGTGCGGATCACCCGCTCCCCCTCCGGCAGGTTGAGGTGGATATACACCTGACAGGGGCCGGATGTCCCGTACAGATAATCCCGCAGGGGGAAGAGGGTCTCATCCTGTTCCACCGCCCCCTCATTCAGCTGGATATGCACTTCCCGGAAACTGCTGTTGCTTTCTGTTTCGCTGACAGCCGGGGTGGGTTCGATCTTGTCGGATTCTTCTTCACTGTTCATTTTTGCCGCCTTTCGCCTGAGCTTTCCTATTTCCAGCACCGAGCCTACCTTGAAGCTCAACTTATCCCGGCTCTTGTCCAGCCGCCCCTTAACCGCGATGCAATGGTCTTCTTCAACGTTGTCCCTACAGGTTTCCCAGGTATTCGGGAAAAAGACCAGATCGATTTTACCTTTATAGTCCGTAAGAGAACCAAAGGCCATGGGCTTGTTGTTCTTTTTGGCAATGATGGGATTGAGCCGGGTCAGTATTCCTATCAGGGTATACTCGCCATTTTCCGTGCCCTGTTCCGGCTTTGAAAGGTCCAGGTTTACAAACTGTTCCCAGGCTTCCCTGTATTCGTCCATGGGTTTTAAATCCGCCGATGAATTGTCCGCTGCGGTCCAAGTTGATTGGGGCCCTCCGTCGGGGGAACAGAATTCCAAAAGGTTTTCCTTTATTTTCAACCGGTCCGGGGGAAGGATCGAATCCACCCGCAGGCTCGGTTTGCCCCGCTGCAGGTCCAGCTTGCCCCTGAGGGCGATAAAATCGCCCACATCAATTTTATCCCGGCAGCCTTCCCAGGTCTTTTCAAAAAAGGCGAGGTCTATTTCGCCCCGGTAATCAGAAAGGGACCCAAAGGCCATGGACTTGCCGGCCTTGGTTATGATGGGCTTCAGGCTTGCGATGATCCCTATCAGGGTGTATTCCTGTTCAGGGGCGCTGTCCGCTTTGGAAAGATCGAGTTTCACAAACTGTTCCCACTCCGTTTTTAAACCGTCCATGGGATGGCCGGAAAAATAAAAACCGATCAGGTCCTTCTCGATTTTCAGGCGGTCCTCCCGACTCCCTTCGGGAAAGGACTCAAATGCAAAATCGGGGAATTCCTTTTCCCCTGAGTCCCCAAAGAGGCTGGTCTGCCCGAATTGCTTGTCGTCCTTGATATTCTGGGCATAATCCACCGCCCGCTCCAGATTCCCCTGGAGCACCTCCCGGCTCTGCTCAAAATGATCAAAGGCCCCGGTAAGAATGAGGAGCTCGATCACCTTCTTGCCCACGGTCTTGATGTTTACCCGGTTAAGGAAATCAATAAGGCCCTTGTAGGACCCGTCCTTGCGGCAGGCCACGATTTCCTCGGCGGAGGCCTCCCCCAGGCCCTTGATCCCCACCAGACCGTAGACGATGCGGCCGTCAACCACGGTAAAGAGGGGGCCTGAGCGGTTGATATCCGGGGGATCGATGGGGATACCCATCCGGCGGGCCTCTTCAATGTACAGGGGGAGCTTATCAACGCTGGAGATTTCGTTGGTCATGTTGGCGGCCATGAATTCCACCGGGAAATTGGCCTTAAGGTAGGCGGTCTGGTAGGCCAGCACCGCATAGGCCGCCGCGTGGCTCTTGTTGAAGCCGTACCCGGCAAAGGGGATAAGGATTTCAAAGATCCGGTCCGCGTCTTCGGCCTTATAGCCCCGTGCAATGGCGCCGGAAATAAACTTTTCCTTCTCCTTGACCATGACCTCCATCTTCTTTTTTCCCATGGCCCGGCGGAGCAGGTCCGCCTGACCCAGGCTGTACCCGGCGATGATCTGGGCCACCTGCATAACCTGTTCCTGGTATACGATGACCCCGTAGGTCTCCTTCAGGATAGTTTCCAGGCTGGGGTCGGGGTAGACGATGGCCTGGCGGCCCTGTTTTGAAGCGATAAACTGGGGGATATTGTCCATGGGCCCCGGCCGGTAGAGGGCGTTTAAGGCGATAAGATCTTCAATGCTGTTGGGCTGAGCCTCTTTGAGGTATTTTTGCATCCCCTCGGATTCAAACTGGAATATGCCGTAGCTTCTCCCTTCCCCCAGCATCTTAAAGACCGCCTCCGACTCCGGCGTTCCGGTCTCGGGTATTGCTTCAATGTCGAAGTTGGCGTATTCCCCGCCCCGGCGGCGGATCAGCTTTACCGAATGGTCGATAAGGTCCAGGGTTTTGAGCCCCAAAAAGTCCATCTTGACCAGGCCCTGGGGTTCAATGATATCCATGGTATACTGGCTCGCTATGCTCCCGTCTTTATGATCCATGTAGAGGGGCACGTAGTCGGTCAGGTCCGTTTTGCCGATCACCACACCCGAGGCATGGATGCTGGAATTGCGGTTCTTCCCCTCAAGCTTGCGGGCCATGGCAAAAAGTTCCTGATACTTGGGATTTTCCTCCAGCTCTTTCAGGCGGGGCTCCTGCTCAAAGGCCTTTTTCAGGTTCATCTTGGGGTCTTCCGGGATGAGCTTGGTGATCATGTTGGACTCATCAATGCTGATGTCCAGGGCCCGCGCCACATCCTTGACCGCCGCCTTGGCCTTCATGGTCCCAAAGGTGATGATCTGCCCGACTTTTTCCTTACCGTATTTTTCGGTCACATAGTCGATCACCCGCTGCCGGCCTTCGTTGGCAAAGTCCACGTCAAAGTCCGGCATGGAGATACGTTCCGGGTTGAGGAAGCGCTCAAAAAGGAGGTTGTACTTGATGGGATCGTTGTTGGTGATCCGCAGGGCATAGGCCACGATGGACCCTGCGCCGGAACCCCGTCCGGGGCCCACGGGGATCTCGTGCTCCTTGGCCCAGTTGATAAAGTCCGCCACGATGAGGAAGTAGCCGGGGAAACCCATGCTGATGATCACCCCAAGCTCGTATTCCGCCCGTTCGATGACTTCCGCAACCCTGCCGGGGTAGCGTTTTTCAAGCCCATCCATGGTGAGATGCCGCAGGTATTCGTCTGCATCGGCGAAGCCTGGGGGAATTTCAAAGTCCGGGAGCAGGGGGCCGGGGGTGGGAATCTCGGTTTTGCAGCGCTCGGCGATGCGCACCGTGTTGGCAATGGCTTCGGGGTATTCGGGGAACAGGGCCGCCATTTCGTCCCCGGTTTTAAAGTAGAATTCTTGTCCCTCAAAGCGCATCCGTTTTTCATCCCCCCGTTTGGCCTGGGTGCCGATGCAGAGGAGCAGGTCCTGGGCAATGGCGTCTTCCCGTTCCAGGTAGTGGATGTCGTTGGTCGCCACCAGGGGGATGCCGGTCCGCCGGGCAATGTCGGCGATGAGGGGGTTTACCTGTCTTTGCGCCTCGATCCCGTGGTCCTGGAGTTCCAGGTAGAAGTTGTCCTCCCCCATGAGGTCACGGAACCACCGCGCCGTTTTCTCCGCCTCTTTCAACTGCCCATCCATGATCAGGCTGGGAATCTCCCCGGCCAGGCAGGCGGAAAGGCAGATGAGCCCCCCGTGGTATTTTTCCAGTATTTCCTTGTCGATCCGGGGTTTATAATAGAAGCCTTCGGTATAGGAAAGGGAAGAGAGCTTCATCAAATTCCGGTAGCCCTCCTCACAGGTGGCAAGGAGTACCAGGTGGTAGTATTTTGTGGCGTTTTCCCCGCCCTTATGCTCATGCCGGGAACCGGGGGCCATGTAAAATTCGCTGCCGATAATGGGATGCACCGGCGCCCGGTCCTTGGGCAGGGGGTGATCCTTGTCGCCCTGGCAGGCGGCGGCAAATTTCAGCACCCCAAACATGTTGCCGTGGTCGGTGATGGCAAGGTGCTTCATGCCCAGGGAAGCCGCTTTTGCCGCCAGATTTTCCACCGAAGCGGCGCCGTCCAATAAGGAATAGTCCGAATGGACGTGTAGATGAACAAAATCGGTCATGATTCTACCATACCGTTAAAACCTGTTATTACTCAAGACTTGACAAGTTTTCCCTGAATTGCTAGGATATCTAAAGTTTATTAAACCAATCGGAGAACAAGTAAATAAGAACGCTGCCCCCGGGGCCTTGGCTGCCGGTTATAATTATGCGCTTACAGGTTTTATAAACCTGGTATTTATATTCAAGGAGTATGTGATGAAAAGAACAAAGATCGTTTTTCTGACCTTGGCAGTAGCGGTACTGGCCGCAGGCCTTGTCTACGCCGGAGGCTCTTCCGAGAAGAAGAGTTCCGCCGCCGCCCCGGCGGTACAGAAGGTCCGGGTGGCCCATACCCAGACCAATGTGCCCTACAACTTTGTCAACGACAAGGGAGAATCCGACGGGTTTGAGGTGGCGGTGATCAAGGCGGTGGACGCCCTGCTCACGGACTATGAGTTTGAATTCGTCCCCACCTCGGACGACGACCTCCTCATTGGTATTGAATCGGGGAAATACGCCCTGGGCACCAAGGGCGCCTGGGTCACCGAGGAGCGGAAGCAGAAGTTTATCATCCCCAGCCGCTATGTGGCGGCCAGCGTTATCGGCATAGCCTACCGGACCGAGACGGCCAATCAGATTAAGGACCTGGAATCCTTTGCCAAATTTTCAGGCAAACTGGTACCCATTCCGCCCTCAAGCGCCCAATTTGCCGTGGTGGAAGATTTTAACAAGGCCCATCCGGCCAGTCCCATCAAACTGCTCCCCTCGGATATTTTTATCATCCCCGACGCCTATACCTGGGTGGTGGAAGGCCGCTACGACGCCTTCTTTGACCTCAAGCTCGCCTTCCAGAATACCGTGGTCGATGAAAAAGGCGCCTGGCACAGCTATGCGAACAGGCTTTCCTACCTGCCCTACAAGGCCATCCCCACCTATCCCCTGATCAACAAGAAGTTCCAGGATCTGGCGGACAAGTACGATGCGGCCATTGAAAAGCTTACCGCCGACGGCACCATCCGCAGGCTTTCCGAACAGTACTTTGGGGAGGATATTTTTCAGTACATCTAGGTGAGATGACGGGGGGAAAACGTGGACAGGCCTTTTTTTCCGGCTTTTATCATTAAGGTCATTCCCAATTTGCTCGTCTTCCTCCCCGTTACTTTGCTTACCATGGCGGGGACCGTTTTGCTCGGCTCCGCCCTTGGTTTTATCCTGGCCCGCGCCCGCCTTCGGCCGGCCCTGATACCCCGGAAGCTTTCCGAAGCCTATACCATGGCCATGCGCTGCACCCCCTCAATAGTATTATTGTTTATTGTCTATTACGGTCTGCCCGAACTGTTCCAGGCCCTTTTTGATGTGGATATCAACAACTGGTACAAGGGCATTTTTGTTATCCTGACCCTGACACTGCTCTTTGCCGCCACCATGAGCGAGGTGATGCGTTCCGCCTATCAGGCCATCGACAAGGGCCAGCGGGAAGCGGCGGTAAGCATCGGCCTCAGCGAGACCCAGGCATTTTTCCGCATTGTCCTGCCGCAGGCGGTGGTGGTGGCCCTGCCCAACTTCGGCAACGCCCTTATCAATCTGATGAAGGAAGGGGCCCTGGCCTACACCATCGGTTTCATCGACATGATGGGCCAGGGAACCCTGATCATTTCCCGGAACTACGGTTCCTACGGTCTTGAAACCTACATCGCCCTGGCTATTATTTATTGGGGCCTTACCATCATTATCGAAAAGAATTTTCAGCGCATAGAAAAACGGCTCTCCCGGGGCAAGAGGAGCGTGGCCCAATAATGGAACTGAATGTTCAATTCATGATCAGGACTTTTCTCCTGGCCCTCCGCGCCGTTCCGGTCACCATGGAAATTACCCTGGCGGCCCTGGCCTTCGCCGTACCGGTGGGCTTCTTTATGGCCATCAGCCGCATCTATAAAGTAAAATTGTTGCAGCAATTCGTTACCCTCTATGTTTCCTTTGTCCGGGGCACCCCCATAGTGCTCCAGATTCTGATTATCTACAGTCTCCTGCCCAGCCTTCTGAATGCTTTTGTAAAACAGATGGGGCTGGGGATCAATGTCTTTGACATCAATCCCATCCTCTACGCCTTTGTGGTTTTTGCCCTGAATACCACCGCCGGGCTTTCGGAGATTTTCCGGTCGGCGCTGCTCACGGTGGAACGGGGGCAGCTTGAGGCGGCTTTGGCAGGGGGGCTTTCTCCTGTGCAGGGCTATGTCAGAATTATTATTCCCCAGGCCCTGGTTTCAGCGCTGCCGAATATTTGTAACATTACCATCAATCTGATCAAGAGCACTTCCCTGGCTTTTATCATGACCGTTAAGGATATTACCGCTGTGGCAAAGATCGCCGCTTCCTACGGGTACAATTACATAGAAGCGTATCTGGATATTTTTGTTATTTACATAATCATCTGCGGGGTGTGCCAATGGCTCTTCACCCTGGCGGAAAATCATCTGGGGACTTACAAGGGCTTAAACAGGTTTCCCCAGCGCGCGGCGGGCAGGGGGTAGTAATGCTGCAGGTCAGGAATATTCACAAGGCATTCCACAAGAATGAAGTTTTAAAGGGCGTCTCTATTCGGGTTGAGAAGGGAGATGTGGTAGTAATTCTGGGGCCCAGCGGTTCGGGGAAAACAACTTTTCTGCGGTGTATCAACTTTCTTGAAAAGGCGGACCAGGGGGAGATCAGCTTTGATGATATGACCGTGGATATTAACCACGCCGGTTCCGCCGACATTTCCCGGATTCGCAAACGTACCGCCTTTGTATTTCAGAACTACAACCTCTTTAACAACAAGACCGCCCTGGAGAATGTTACCGAAGGACTCATCATCGGCCGCAGGGTTCCCAAAGATATCGCCATTGCCACCGCTACCCAGGCCCTGAAAAAGGTGGGCCTGGCGGACCGGCTGGACTATTACCCCTCCCAGCTTTCCGGGGGACAGCAGCAGCGGGTGGGCATAGCCCGGGCCATCGCGGTAAACCCCGATGTGATCCTCTTTGATGAACCCACCAGCGCCCTGGACCCGGAACTGATAGGTGAAGTCCTGGGGGTGATGAAGCAGCTTGCCCATGAGGGTACGACCATGGTGGTGGTAACCCACGAAATGTCCTTTGCCCAGGATGTGGCCAACCATATCGTTTTTATGGACGGCGGCGTTATCGTGGAGGAAGGCCCCCCCCGGGAGGTCTTTCTCCACCCGAAGGAAGAACGGACCAGATCCTTCCTCCGGCGGATCAATTTTTCCGGCGGGGATTATCTGATCTGAGAGCGTTGAGCTGGTTCCAAAACTCGGTTAGTTTTGGAACTGCTTCATTTTACAAAGAATGGCTTTTTTTCTTGATATAGTGTAAACTATGAACTGGTATGGAAGATCAGGAATCCCGTGCGCTGGAACATATTTGGAAACTTCTCAAGGATGAGGCGGTTCCGGAATTGGACGGCCCCTTGCGGAATATCCCCCGGCTGCAGGAAATTCACCGTGAAGTTAAGGCCCTGCGGGAGCTTGCGGACAGCCTTCGGGATGAGATAAATCTGCGCAATTTAAGCATGGCGGCCCTTCAGAAACGGGAATCCCAGTTCAGGTATCTGGCCAGCCATGATCCCCTTACGGGCGCCCTGAACCGCCGTTCCTTTATGGAGCAGGCGGGCTCGGACCTCAGAACCGCCGCTCTTGAGGGCGTCCCCTGCAGTATCGTGATGATGGATCTCGATTATTTCAAGGTTTTCAACGATACTTGGGGGCATCAGGCAGGGGACGAGGCACTGCGGCACGTGGTGACGGTTATTTCATCCCTTTTGCGGAAGAATGATTTTCTGGGCCGGTACGGCGGGGAGGAATTTGTGTTCTTCTTCAACCATGCGGATCGGAACACGGGGATCGCCGTTGCCGAACGGATGCGGGAAGCCATCGCCGGATCGTCGATCCGGGTTAAATCCGCCCAGGTGATCATTACCGCCAGTTTTGGCGTTTGCATAGCGGAGTCTGTTGAAGGCTCTGCGGCTGTGGTTCCCCTGGAATCTCTTATACATAATGCGGACCTTGCCCTCTACCGGGCAAAGGCGGAAGGCCGCAACCGGGTGGTATGCCATTTATGAAGATTGAGTTATTTACCTTTTGCGACTTTGCCCAGGAAAACGGCGGCAAGCTTACCGTAGTGGGAACCTTCGACACGATCATCTCCCGGAATTTCCCCTGTGTCCATCCCCAGCTTTCGGTGGTGATCCGTCTGCGCTTCGACCTCTGGGAATTTTCCAACCACAGTTTCCGCATCGAAACCCGCGACCTTGACGGCGAAATGAACATGGAAACCATCACCGGCAATGTGGAGGTCAAGGGCGTGGGCAACGCCACCGCCGTTTCCCACCTGGTCTTTACGATCTCCAACCTCCATTTCAACAGCAGCGGCGTGGTAAACTTTGTGCTCTACATTGATGACAAGGAGCTGAATTCGATACCCCTGTATATCAGGAAGGGATAATGAGCGCCAGCCCCCCTGCAACCGTGCTTCCCCACGGGCACAGACACGGTGGCGGGAGGGCAGCGCTTTGTCGGTTTCCTTTGGGCCATAAAGAAAGGCCGCCTCACTTCTCATTCCCTATTAATCCGTGGTATATTCTCACCAATGGAGAGTAACAATGCTATACAGAGATTACGGAACAACCGGTAAAAAAGTATCGCTCCTGGGATTCGGGGGGATGCGCTTTGGGAAGATTGACGATGCGGAGGCCTGCGCCCGCATGATGGTGACCGCCGCCGAGGGCGGGGTGAACTATTTTGATACCGCCCCGGCTTATTTCGGGACCAAGAGCGAGGAGGTCTTCGGCAAGGGGCTTGCGGAGCTGCGGCAGCGGAAGCTGCCCTACTATGTGGCCACCAAGACCTTCGCGACCACCGAAAAGGGCATCAGAACCGAGATTGAGGGCCAGCTCAAACGGCTGAATGTACCGGCCATCGACTTTTATCATGCCTGGTGCATCACCAGCCTGGATAATTGGCAGGAACGGAAAAAAGACGGCCTTCTTGACACATTCCGCAAGCTTAAAGAAGAAAAACTCATCAACCATATCTGCGTTTCAAGCCATCTGGTACGGGATGAGATCAAGGAACTCCTGATGGAAGGGGTCTTTGAGGGGGTGCTTTTCGGTTATTCGGCCTATAACTTCAAAACCCGGGAACCGGCCTTTGACGCCATCCGGGCCAAAAAACTCGGCGCGGTGCTGATGAACCCCCTGGGGGGCGGTATCATCCCCCAGCATCCGAAACTGTTTGAATTCCTCAAGCACAGCCCCGATGAGCCCATCACCCATGCGGCGCTGCGTTTCCTCTGGGACCACAGGGACATCAGCGTTACCCTGGTGGGCTTTAATGACGAAGCCCAGGTAAAGGACGCCATCAAGGCCATCGACGGCTACCAGCCCCGGACCGAGGCCGAGCTTGCCGCAGTAAAGGCCGGGGCCTCGGCGTCCTTTGAGGGGCTCTGCACGGGCTGCGCCTACTGCGATGACTGCCCCCAGGGGATTCCGATCCCCAAGTTCATGGACTCCTACAACCAGAAGCTCCTCAACGACAACCCGGACAGGGATGTTATTGCCGGCCGCCTGAAGGGTCACTGGAACGTGGATATCGCAAAAGCCAGAGATTGCATCGCCTGCGGCCAATGCGAAAGCGCCTGCACCCAGCACATCAACATCATCGAACGGCTCAAGATCATTGGCGGAATAAATCCGCCCGGTGGTAAATCCGCCTAAGCGGCAGGACAGCGCATGATCATCCCTGAAGGGAGTCTCCAAATCCCAATAGGAAGATGCCCATTTCCCCCATTCTTTTTTAATAACTCAGCGGCCGCCCCGCCCGGAGGCGGACCCTGAGTTCGCGGACCCGCAGACTTTGCGAACTTTGGTTCGCAAAGTCGAGGACGGGCGAACGATGGGTTCGTCTCCGGGTGGGGCGGCCCCTGTTTGGTTAAAGTCCTTGAATATTTCGTTTAGTTGTTTTATATTAACCATAAGACATGGGGGAAATAATGACCGTAGCAGAAACAGTCAAAATACTGGATGGACAGTTTTTTTCCGGCGAAGACAAGGCCGATTTGGAAATTGCCTCCGCCTGTGGGGCGGATCTGATGAGCGATGTCATGGCCTTTGTAAAGGACCGGGTGCTTCTTCTGACCGGCCTTGTGAATCCCCAGGTTATACGAACTGCAGAACTGCTGGACATTCACGCCATTATGTTTGTACGGGGTAAGAGCCCCAGTCGGGACATGATCGACATGGCGGAAGAATCGGATATCATTCTGGGGGGAACCAAGCTCCCCATGTTCCTCGCCTGCGGCAAACTCTACGAAGCGGGACTTAAAGCCGGGGGCACCCGGCGCATCTAAACCAGGCGCTATGGACGAGACAGAAGTAAATATTGAGGCTGTCGCGGATTGGCTTCTCAATGCGGAACCCATTAGCAAGCTTACAGGGGAAGAATTCAGAAAATCGTCAATTAATTTAATCACCCAAGTGGAAACCTACTTTAAAAGCGTTGGCGGCAGTGTAGAACGCCAAGAGATAGGAACTATAGAACTGGGGAGATCGGGGATAAAATCATCTATTGCCCATGGAATAGGCAGAAACAAGGCTATCGCCTTCAAGGCGGTCCCTGAAATTATTAAAAAGGGTAAAATCGTAGACCATCAAACAAACTGGAAAAATCGCGGGTATGACACCTATGTAATTAATGCCCCAATACAAATCGGAAATGAAGAATATATTGGAGAAGTTATAGTTAATCACTATGAAGCCAATGAAAACGGTTATTATTTACATGAGGTTGAAATAAAGTCGAAGCTCCGCGATGCGTTCAAGACTGGACTGGATACCAGCGCATCGGAGGGAGCTTCTACTTTGATTATCGCTCAAAAGCTGAAGGAAGTCAAGCGAAACTCCAAACAGGCGCTGCGCCGGGAAATGAAGGCCCGGCTTGCATCGCTCCCCCCCGAACAGTTCCATGTTGAGGGGCTCAAGGCCGCCGCCCTCGTCCAAACTCTGCCTGTCTGGTCTCAATATACCAATATCCTGCTCTTCCTTTCAATGAAAAATGAAATTGACACCCAGCCCCTGCTGGAGGCCGCCTTTGCCGCCGGCAAGAAACTCTTTGTCCCAAGAGTTGAAGGGGACAATCTGGCATTTTGCCGTATCCATTCTCCGGACGGCCCCTGGCTAACCGGGCGCTACGGCATCCGTGAACCAATGGGCAGGGCGAACAATGACGGCGCCGGCCTTTCATCGACAGACTTTCCGGCGCTGGTCATCGTGCCGGCTCTTGCCTTTGACCGCAGCGGGAAGCGGCTGGGCCGGGGCGGAGCTTACTATGACCGCTTCCTCGCCGCTCTTAACGCCGCCGGACAGGAATATGCCGCCCTCGGACTGTGCATGGCGGCGCAGATCCTCCCGGATGTTCCGGCGGAAGAATTTGACAAGAAGATAAAAAAAATTTGTACCGCAGTTGAATTTATCGATTGTTTATAAAATTTGCAGTATAGGGAAGATTGTACTATAATTATATTAATATTAAAAAAGGAGAATTTTTGTCCGGTCAATTTATTCATAGTAATGTTCCCATTGCGGGCGGTAATCAGATTTATCTTGAACGGCCCCGTATAGACAATATCCTGGAAAGGGCGTTTGAAAGCCGGACAATTATAGTTACCGCAGGGGCGGGATACGGCAAGACCCATGGGGTTTATTCTTTTCTGAAAAAACACAACTACCTTACGATGTGGATGCAGCTTTCCGAACGGGATAATGCGGCATCCCGGTTCTGGGAAAATTTTATTGGCGTCCTCAGGGCGATCAGTGAAGAGACTGCGGAACGGCTTGCGGAAACGGGGTTCCCCGAAACAGAACGGCAGTTTGAACGCTACCTGACTATTCCCCGGAACCTGGTTATTCAAAACGCGAAGTATGTTTTTGTTTACGATGATTTTCATCTGATTCAGGACAAAAAGGTACTGCGATTTATGGAACATTCCATCAGTATGCCTTTTCCCAATATCACATCAATCCTTATATCCCGAAATGAACCGGCCGTTAATACCGCTGCGCTTAGGTCCCGCCATATTGCGGCGCGAATCACCGAAAGGGATCTCAAGTTCACCCAGGAAGAGATGGGCGAATATTTCCGCATCCAGAATATCAGAACTTCTCCAGAGACAGCCGCCGCTGTTTATCGGGACTGCGAAGGCTGGGCCTTTGCCATTCACCTGTCCGGGTTGTTTTTGAAAAATGCGCCGCCGGGAGGCGGTAATGCCCATGGTTATGTTCCGGTTGTAATGCGTTCAAATATTTTCAGGCTGATTGAGATCGAGATCATGTGCCCCCTTACGCCGCATCTGCGGAAATTTCTTGTCAAATTATCACTCATCGATCATCTTTCGCAGGATTTGCTGGCACTCATTGCGGGGGATAAAAATTTAATTGATGAAATGGAAAGGATCGGTTCTTTTATCCGTTTTGATACCTACCGTAACGCTTACCAAATACATCATCTGTTTCTGGAATATCTTGAAAAGCAGCAGGATGCGCTAAGTACGGAAGAAAAAAAAGAAGTCTATGAAAAAGCTGCTTTATGGTGCGTGGAAAATAATCAAAAGATGGACGCCATCAGTTATTATGAAAAGGCGGAAAACTTTAACGAGATTATCGCATTGTTTTTCACCCTGCCCCTGATTGTGCCAAATCTTATGGCAAAATTCATTCTTGAACTGCTGAACCGGACCCCGCAGAAATTCTACGAAGAAAATCCTGCGATCATCATTGTCCACGCACGGATACTTGTCAGCCTTGGGCTTTTTGCAGAGGCCGCAGAGGAACTCAATTCAGCTATCCCCAGGCTGGAAGCGGTATCACCCACTCCGCTGGTACACCGGCTGCTGTTGGGCTGCTATATCACACTGGGCTTCATCGGCCTTATCAACAGTATTAATACGGCGGATTATGGCTTTGCCGGTTTGTTTGAAAAAGCCGCCGCCCATGCCCCTTTGAGCGGCTATGTTACCCGGCCGCCGGTATCGGTACTCACCATCTCTTCCTATATTTGCCGGGTGGGCAGTTCCGTAAAAGGAGAGATGGAAAAATACATTGAAGCCCTTACGGCGATTGCGCCCCACGCCGCCGTTGTTATGGGCGGCTGCATGATGGGCCTGGAGGACCTTGCAAAGGCGGAACTTGCCTTTTTCAGGGGCAATACCGCGGAAGCGGAAAAACATGCCCACACAGCATTACTGCGGGCCGCTGATGGTATGCAGTATGAGATTGAAAACCGGGCCTTCTTTTATCTTCTGCGGATATATTTGAGCGGCGGAAACCACGAAGAAATGCGGCGCATATTAAAAGAAATGGAAGCCCGGCTTAAACAGCATTACTATTTAAACCGATTCGTTCACCATGATGTAAACATGGGATGGTTCCGGGCCCAGATCGGGAATACTGCGCAGCTTGCACCCTGGCTGAAAAATGATTTTGAAGAAAGGGATCTTAATTCCAGGGCCCGGGGGCTGGAAATTCTGGTAAAGGCAAAGTATCACTTTGCGGAAAAAAGATACCCCGCAGCCCTTGCCGCGCTGGAAAACTGGACCGATGATGCGGGGTCTCCGGTTTTGGGAAAAGTAGAAACAAAGGCCCTTGAATCGGTATGCCGGTATCAAATGCGGCGCCGGGAAGGCGCATTTGCGGCCTTGGGACAGGCCTATACACTGGCGGAACCCAACGGTTTTACCATGCCCTTTACGGAATTGGGTAAGGATATGCGGACCCTGGCGGAAGCGGCGCTGAAGGAAAAGGCGCCGCTTCTGCCCGAGGCATGGCTTAAGGAGACCCGGCGAAATGCGGCGGCCTACGCAAAAAAACTGTATGCCGCCGCCGCACAGTTCAGCAGAAACACAGCGGAACCATCCGGTATTTCCATAGTAAAAAAGAACAGATCGGAAAAAACAAGCCCGGCCCTGTCAAATCCTCTTTCCCGGCGGGAGAAGGAAGTGCTCTCATATCTGTCCCGGGGACTTACCCGTAAGGAAATTGCCGCAGCCCTGGACCTTTCAATCAATACCATCAAAAGCAATGTCCGCAGCATTTATAATAAACTGGGAGCGGTCAATCGGGCGGATGCGGTACGGATTGCTGCAGATACAGGAATACTGCGGGAAACCCATGCCGGATCGTGAATTTAACCCCGATGTTTCACTGGAGCGGCCGCGGATAAACGCACTTCTGAAAAAGGCTCTGGAAAGTCCCGTGGTTACCGTAATAGCCCCGGAAGGGTACGGCAAAACCCATTCGGTGAATTCTTTTTTAAAAACCTGTAATGTCACAACCGTTTGGATTCAGCTTTCGGAACGGGATAACCTGGTCTCACGGTCCTGGGAGAATTTCGCCGGCGCCATCAGCTTCCACAACAAAAAAACAGGAACCCTGCTTGAGGAAATTGGCTTTCCTGAAACAAACCGGCAGTTTGACCGTTACCGGGCACTGATCAGCAAAACTATTATTCTGCAAAAAAAATATGTAATTGTATTGGACGATTTTCATAAAATTAACAATCAATCGATCCTGCGCCTTCTTAGCCGAATCACGGCGGTCCCTTTTTCAAACACTACTATCATGTTGATTTCCCGGAATGATCCGGAAATAAATACGGTATCCCTGCTTTCCAAGGGAATTCTTACCCGTATAAGCATAGAGGATCTGCGGTTCAGCGAGCAGGAGATTGGGGATTATTTTCAGATGCAGGATCTGCCCATGACGGCGGAGGAACTGGCCCAGATATGCCGGGACACCGAAGGCTGGCCCCTGGCTTTAAACACTATCGCTGCGGACAGTAAAGCCGGAAAACCAGGGGAAGCCCTTTATTCCCCGGGGCAGATGAAGACGAGATTCTTTAAAATGATCGAGGATAACTACTTCTTCGGGATAGAAAAGGAACTACGGAAATTTCTTATCAAACTGTCATTAATCGAACAATGGCCCCATGAACTTCTGGAAGAACTGGCACAGGATAAAAAGACCGCCGGGGGCATGGAAAGAATCAATCCGCTGATCCACTACGACGCATACGTCCACGGTTACCGGATACATCGCCTGTTCCTGGAATTTCTCCGGGAAAAACAGAGCGAGCTTTCTGCGGAAGAAATCCGGGAAGTTTATATTCAGACCGCTCAATGGTGCGCTGCAAACAAGCTCCGCATGGATGCTGCGATAAATTATAAAAACGCAAAGGACTACCGGGGGCTCATCGCACTGATTTACTCTTTTCCCCGGATTCTGCCAAACGAAACGGCGGCCTTCTTTCTGGAAATTGTTGAGCGCCTAATACTCGATAAAAAAGACGGGGACGGGCCATTTCTGTTTTTACGTTACGCGATCCGGCCAAAACTGCTCCTGTCCATGGGCCGTTACGAAGAAGCTTCCGCGGTAAGCCGCGGGGCCATCACAAAATTTGAGGGCCTGGCCCAGAGCTCGGTAAACTCCCGTATCCTCTGCGCCAATTACATTGTTTTGGGAACCATCGCCGTCTTTACCTGCCGGTTTACCCGGAATTATAATATTGCGCCATGGTTTGAAAAGGCCGATTTTTACTACAGCCGGCATCCCTTCCCGCTTGAGGGGCCGGTCACTCAGGGCAGCATCACTTCCTATGTGTGCCAGGTGGCCTACCCCGCAGAGAAGGGTGCGTTTGAAAAAGCGATTCAGGGTTTTGCCCCCGTCATACCTTATGCGGCCCATACCCTGAACGGGTTTTTGTATGATGTGGATGCCCTTGCGCACTGTGAATTTGCTTATTTTAAGGGCGATTTACCGGAGGCTGAAAATTTTGCCCGCCGGGCCGTATTCAGGGCCCGTGAAAAAAATCAGTATGAAATTGAAAACCGGGGACTCTTCTTTTTACTGCGGATAAGCCTCCACACAGGAAATCTATCGGAAATTCAGGAACTGTTCAGGCAGTTGGATGCCCAGCTTGAAGCGGGTGATTATTTAAACCGTTACATTTTCTACGATGTGACTACCGGCTGGTTTTATGCCCAGACCGGCAACACCGGCAAAGCCGCCCTCTGGCTGAAAAACGATTTTGAAAAAAGTGAACTGAACGATCTTTTTCACTGTTTTGAAATTATGGTAAAAGCAAAATGCTCCTTTGCGGAAAAACGCTACGATGCGGTCTTAAAAACCCTGGAGAATCAGGGAGACAAGAATTGGCTTGAGAGTTTTCTTTTAGGAAAACTGGAAAAGACGGCGCTCCGGGCGGCGGCCCTTTATCATCTGGGAGAAAAAGATGCCGCGCTGCATGAACTGGCGGCGGCTTACGAGATGGCTTTTCCCAATTCACTGGATATGCCCTTTATCGAAATGGGAGAGGATATGCGCCGCCTTGCGGGAGCGGCCCTGAACAGCAAGAACTGCGCCATACCGCCAACATGGCTCGAAACGATACGAAACCGGGCATCGGCTTATGGGAAAAAGCTTTTTCTGATCGCCGAAGCATTTAGGCGGACTGCCCCCGATGAGAAGGGACAAGCGCCGCCTGTCATTCTTTTCCGGCGGGAAAAGGCGGTGCTCCGTTCCCTCTCCCTCGGGCTCACCCGTGAAAAAATTGCCGCGGAAGAAAATGTTTCGCTCAATGCCGTTAAAGAAATTATCAAAAATCTTTACACAAAACTGGGGGCCCTCAACCGCGCCGATGCCATACGGATCGCCACGGCGCTGGGTTTCCTGAAAAATTCCAGCCATTAGGGTGTATTCCGTTCCCGGCCGTTCCATAATTATTTAAGCTAAGGAAGATATCGTATAATGAATAAATGTTCCCTGATTCAACGACGGGAGATCGTATCCCTTCTGCAGAGGGCCGACAGGATACTGAAATCTTACGCGGAGGCCTCGGGCCGCTCTGTTTCGGTACTGGATCAAAACGGCCATTCCGTCCGGACGGCGCTTGCCGCAGAGACCAGAAGCCGGGGTTTCCTTCCGGGGGATGGCACAAAGGATCTTTTTTTCAGTGAGCTCTGCAAAAAGCACCGCGCCGGTCCTGCCGGAGGAGACGGCGCAAAGGGTATTGATTACGGCGAACACCCCTGCACCGGTATGCGCATCGACGCTGTCGGTGAATCCCATCGCCTGGGCGGTTCCTACATTTATATGTGTCCCCTGGGATTTATTTTCTGGACCAGCCCCATCTATTCAGGCGGACGCCGCGCAGGAACCTTAATCTCCGGAGGTGTTATCGGCGCCAACCGGCAGGAGATGAGCAAAAAAATATATGCCCTCTGCAGGAAAGAAACCACAATGGATCTTATTAAAAAAAACCTTGCGGAAATACCGGAACGCAGTTACGAAGATATAAAGGCCCTGGCCCAGATGATGCTGATATGCGCGGAACAGATCTCAGCGGGCGGCGAAAATTACAACAATACCCCCGCAGGTTTAACCGAGGCTGAATCCACAGACGGGATCAGGCTGACAAGAAGATATTCCACCGAGGGGCCGCCGAATCTTTTTGACCTGCCCGAGAAGAAACGGCTCCTGCTGGCGGGTCTTCGCCGGGGGGATAATGGAACGGCAAAAAAAATACTGAATGATATCATCTGTTTTTTTACGGACATCAGCGCCGGAAATTTTGAATTGTTCCGGATACAGGCCATTGAATTAGCGGTGTTCCTTTCCCGGGCGGCAGCGACTCAGGAGATTTCACAGGTGATGATGGAAGTCAGCGACCCCTGCCTTAAACGGATTAATGAGTCAAAAAACACCGAAGACCTCATCGGGATTCTGCATATCATTATTGAGCGCCTTGGAGGGAAAATTTTTTCTTTCCGTGGAATACGTCACGCTTCGGCACTGCGGAAGGCTGAACGTTTCATACGGGAAAACTACACCCGCAAAATAAGTCTGCGTAAAATTGCCGATGCATCGGGGCTTTCCGCGCCCTATTTCAGTACCATCTTTAAGGAGGAGATGGGAGAAAATCTTTCTGTTTACCTTAACCGGCTGCGGGTGGAAAAGGCCGCCGCCATGCTGACCGAAACCGAAACGGCATTGTGTAAAATATCGGAGGCCTGCGGTTTTGAGGATCAAAGCTGGTTCTCAAAAACATTTAAAAATTATATGGGGCTGAGTCCCGGAAAATACCGGGAGCGGGGAGGCCCCAATCTTGAACATTACGCGGGGTAATTAAACCCGGGGATGTATTATGAAAGAAGAAATCGATCCTATCCTGATTAAGGCTTGTAAAATAATGCGATCCTATGCCAGGGCAACCGGCGCCCTGGTTTGTGTCTACGATCATAACTATCTACCGGTATCTGAGATACATGAGGACCTGATTGCATCTTCCTGCCGGGAACTACACATCAATGCCATCAGGGAATCCTACCGCTACGGAGGATGCTATACCTACCGCTGCAACAGGGACTTCATGTTCTGGACCAGTCCCGTTTATTCCGATGGCCGCTTCGTAGGGGCGCTCCTGGGATCGGGTTTTCAGAGCAGTAATACTGAACCGGAAAAAATACAGGCCCTGGCTGAATTAATGTTGATATGCGCAGAATCACTGTCAAGGGGAAATGAGGATTACTACGAAACCATCAAACGGCGATCTGAACAACAGTCACAGCTTGCTGCGAATATCCGGGAACTTGAGAAAAAATATTCCGGAGGTACGTCGGTCCCGGGTTATCCCATGGAAAAGGAACGGCTGCTCCTGAACGCCCTGCGCCGGGGAGATCATGAAGCAGGAAAATGCATCTTAAATGAAATCCTGGCAATGCTCCTTTTTTCAAACCCCGATCAGTTTAAGTATATCCAGTTCCGGGCAATTGAACTGGCGGTACTTCTCTCCCACACCGGTATCGGTCCGCTTACTACGGACAAGGCTGTGCTGGAAACAAACAATTTCTATATCACACGCATCCAGGAATCCAAGACCATTGAGGAGCTTACCGATGTACTTAACATTACTGTGGAACGCATGGCGGGCCAGATATTTTCCTTCCAGGGAATTCGGCACGCCTCGGCGCTGCGGAAAGCGGAACGGTTTATCCTGGTAAATTACAACCGCAAGATCAGCCTGCGGGAAATTGCCGGTGTGTCGGGACTTTCGGCGCCCTACTTCAGTACCATTTTTAAGGAGGAGATGGGAGAAAATTTTTCCAGCTACCTGAACCGCATGCGGGTTGAAAAGGCGCGCCGCATGCTTCTGGATACGGAGCTTTCCCTGAGCGAGATTGCCGGTTCCTGCGGCTTTGAAGATCAAAGCTGGTTCTCAAAGATCTTCAAAGCTTTTACCGGGGTAAGCCCGGGGAAATACCGCTCCCGAAACGGCGGTATTATAAAAGAAATTTCAGAGAATAACTTTTCTGCGGATTGCCGTGACAGTATCAAGAAATAACAGAATCCCGCCTCTGCGTATTTATTCTTTTACTCCGCCTATCATCACACCCCTGGCAAAATACTTCTGTAAAAACGGATAGATGCAAAGAATCGGCACGGTGGCCACGATAATTGTGGCGTATTTGATCGTGTTCGCCACCGACTCCTGATCCCCCGTGTCGACCCCGGAGGCCATTTCTATCGCCGAATTTTGGAGCAGGATCTCCCGGAGGACAACCTGGAGGGGGTACAGTTCCCGGTTTCGGAGGATGGCGCTGGCCCAGAACCATGAGTTCCAGATACCGATCCCGTAGTAAAGGATCATAACCGCAATGACCGCCTGAGAAAGGGGGAGTACTATCGAGAAGAGCACCCGTATATGACCCGCGCCGTCAATAAGGGCCGCCTCGGTGAGGGATTCGGGGATGGTCATAAAGGATGTCCGCATGATGATCATGTTGTAGGTACTGATCGCCCCGGGGATGATGAGACCCCAAAGGGTGTTGGTCAGGTGAAGGTCCCGCAGATTAAGGTAGGCGGGGATCATGCCCCCGGAGAAGAACATAGTAAAGGTAATGGCAAGCATGATGGGCTTTTTGAAAAACACATTCTTGCGGGAAAGAAAATAAGCCCCCAGAGAAGTCATAAGGAGGCACAACAACACCCCTATGATTAGTATAAAAAGAGTATTGCGGTACCCCAAAAGGATCATGGGGTTTTTAAAAACCATGCCATAGGCCGCGACACTGAACCCCAGGGGCTTAAGGAGCAATCCTGAGTGCTGCATCAGCAGCCGGTCACTGCTGAAGGACGCAAAAAGTACATACAGCATGGGGTAGAAACATAAAAAAGCAATAAGGCCGAGAAAAATATAATTAAAGACCGCGAAGATGTTTTCGCCCCGGGAATAAAGTATCCTGTTTCCTTTTTCTTTCATGGTTTTCCCCTTACCAAAGACTGGTTTCCGAAAATTTACGGCTCA
>BOAV01000003.1 GCA_026002045.1 Spirochaetia bacterium
CCCCATGGAATGGAAAAGACGAGTAAACGCGGCGTATGATGACTATTGCCGCAACAGAATCACAGCGGGAATTCAGTTCCTTTCGCGATCCATCGGGTGTGATATTTGAGCAGGATGGTATCGTTTACCGGAAAATAAACCCGGTGTATATGAATCAATATGGGCATCTGATGACATCCGGTTTGTATGAGGCATTGGTTGCGGCCCGCTTACTGATTCCCCACGAGACAGTCAATCAGGAAAAGGAAGATGAAATACTGATTCACCCGGAACAGGTGCCATTTATTTCATATCCCTATGAATGGTGTTTTGAACAATACAGGGACGCCGCTTTGGCAACCTTGCGCATACAGCTTCTTGCCATGCAGTTCGGTATGACCCTGAAAGACGCAAGCGCCTATAATATTCAGTTTATAAACGGACAGGCCCTGCTTATCGATACCCTGTCCTTTGAAATGTACGATGAGGGGCCCTGGGCTGCATACGGGCAGTTTTGCCGGCACTTTTTCGCGCCGCTTATGCTTATGCTTCATATAGATCCACGCATGGGAAAAATGATGCAGGATTATATTGACGGCATTCCCCTTGATCTTACGGACCATCTTTTGCGTGGAAAAGGCGGGTTCGCCGCCTGGCAGCATATACACCTGCATGCTTTGGCAGTAAAACAATACGGGAGGGAAGGGAAAAAAGAAGAAAAACCGATTCAACTATCGCTTAAAAAAGCGCTGCTTGTCTCAATGATCGATTCATTGATACGTTCAATAGAAAATCTAAAACAAAAAAAACAAATTACTGAATGGGGCGATTACTATTCAGATACGAATTATACCGATGATTCTGTAAAACAGAAGGAATCCATTGTTACAGAGTATTTGAAAAAAACAGCGCCGGTTTCATTGGTTTGGGATTTTGGCGCCAATGATGGCCGGTATTCCCGGTGTGCCGTCAATCTTGGAGCGTATGTTATCGCCTTTGATATTGACCCGGTTGCCGTAAGCCGTAATTATCTTGCCAATCGAAAAACGAAGGACAAAATGCTGCCATTGCTGCTCGATCTGACATGCCCGAGCCCCGCTATCGGTTTTGCAAACCGGGAACGTAAAACGATTGCCCGGCGAAAAAAGCCTGATGTGATCTTGATGCTGGCGGTAATACATCATCTGGCTATTTCAAATAATCTGCCCCTGGAAATGATCGCTGCATGGCTGGCATCATTAAGCAAATATCTGATCATTGAATTTGTGCCCAAAGAGGATTCACAGGTAAAGATATTATTAAAGACCCGCATTGATATATTTCCCGATTATCATGAGACAGGATTTGAATCGGCCTTTGGTAAATATTTTCAACTATGTGATAAAACTCCGATACAGCAAAGCAAACGAACATTGTACTTATTAAAAACTAAATTAGCTTTATCCTGACAAATTGCCCGTCTCTACCATCCTGGCCCGCAAAACCTAACCACCTGTTTGTTATCTTCCGTGTAAAAAGCCCTGTCCCTGCTGCATTTCCGCAGCCGGTACAGGGCTTTTTTTGCGCAAAAATTTACGGCTTCCGCATTTTAAGGGCCTTGCGATTTAGAATTGTACATTCGCCCGGCCTGTTATAAACTAAGCTCATGAGATTTGGCGTTCCGGCACTTGAGAAGTTTTTCTATAATCTGGGATTTTTTGTCCGGATCCTCAAGGGGGTGAACTCTTTTATTGTCCGGGGGCAGGCATCCTACCGGATACTTACCATGCAGATCCTTTTTACCTTTGTACAGGCCATGGGGATATCCTCCCTGCTGGCCCTGGGTATCGGTGCGGCGGTAAATGTGATCGGTATCCCCTTTTTGTCCCAGCTTTCCCGGGAGCAGTTGATTTATACCCTGCTGATTGCCATGATTACCCGCGAACTGGGCCCGCTGTTTGCGGCTTTTATCATTGCCTCCCGTTCCGCCACGGCGATTGCCACAGAAATGGCGGGGATGGTGATCTCTCACGAGGTGGAGGCATATATTTCCATCGGGATTGACCCGATTGAGCATTTGGCGGTGCCCCGCTTTTTGGGGGTGACCGTATCCATGTTTCTGCTGAATATCTACTTTTCCATCTTCGGCCTGGCGGGGTCCTTTGCGGTGGCCCAGCTTTTTACTCCCCTGCCCCCGGATGTCTACTTTGGTAATCTCCTGCAGGCTTTGACGATCCAGGATCTGGTGATTTCCATTGTAAAGAGCATCAGTTTTGGGGTGATTATCTCCATGGTCGCTATTCTGCGGGGTTTTTCGGTGGAGCGCTCCAGTACGGAAATTCCCGTAGCGGGGCTCCAGGCGGTGGGCATGGCCTTTGGGGGCTGCATTATTGCGGATATACTCCTTTCCGCCCTGTATTATAGTATGTTATCATAGGATGTCATGCCGGTTATTTTGGAACTGAAAAGAGTGAGCTTTTTTGCCCAGAACCGTTCGATAATTGATGATTTTTCCTGGCAGTACGCCGAGGGGAAGACAACCGCCCTGGCGGGGCCCTCCGGGGGCGGCAAGAGCACGGTACTCAAGCTTTCCGCGGGGCTTTTGGTTCCTACCCGGGGAGAGGTAAGTTTTCGGGGAACAGGCATTGCCCGCATGAACCAGAAGGAAAACCTGGAATTCCGCCGGGAAGCGGCCTTTGTGTTCCAGGATTCCGCGCTTTGGGCCAATCAGAGCCTTTTACAGATCCTGGAACTTCCTTTGCGGATCCATTTTCCCAAAATGTCCCAGGCCGAACGGAAACGGCGTATTGAAGAGGTGCTGAATGAGGTGGGGTATAAAAAAGAAATGACCATCCGGCCCAGTATGCTGAGTATGGGGGAGCAGAAGCTTATCGCCTTTGCACGGGCCATGGTCTGCCGGCCCCGGCTGTTGTTTCTGGACGAATGGACCGAATCCCTGGACGGCAGCGCCGCCCAGCGGCTGGTTAACCTGGTTAAAACCCGGCAGGCAGCCCATGACACGGTTATCTTTGTGAGCCACGATTTAGGGATTATTCGGGATATGGCGGATCAGGTGCTGATGATTCAGGATGGAAAGCTGCTTGTCAGCCTGACACGGGAACAGCTTGATTCGGACGCCAATTTGGTGCAGTACCTGGAAAAGGGAATAGCCTCGTGAAATTTACTATCCGCCTTGAGGAAAAAATCGTGGGGGCCCTTATCATCTTTGCCCTGGGGGCATTGGTTTTTGTGATTTTTATGCTCGGTTCCAGCCAGCGCTGGTTCTCCCGTGATTATAAATTTGTTACCTACTTTGATTCCGCCACGGGGCTGGGCAAGAACATGGCCCTCCAGTACAAGGGCTTTACCATTGGCCGCTTAAAGAGTTTTGATCTTACTCAGGATGACCGGGTGGAAGTAAAATTTATTATTTTTGATACCTATATTTCACGGGTGACCGAAGGGGCCATGGTTGATCTTGAGGTGAGCCCCGTGGGGCTGGGGAACCATTTCCTTTTTTACCCCGGCCTGGGACTGGAGCCGCTTGCCGAAGGGGCCTTGATCCCCAGTGTTAATTCCTATGAGGGGCAGGCCCTTTTGACAGAGGGGCTGGGCTTTATTCCCAAGCACGATGACAGCATCGGTTTAATTATAAGCCGGGTCAATACGGTGCTTGAAAATGTGAACAATGTGGTGGTGGAACTGGAGGGGGCCTTTGCGGGGACCGAGTCCACCAGTCTGGGCCGGACCCTGGGTGGGGTGCAGCAGATGACCAGGGATATCCCTGCGGATTTCACCCGGACGGCGGATACTATCACCCTTACCCTGGATACGATTTTGGAGGATCTCAGACCCATTCTTGCCAATCTCCGGGTTCTTTCGGAGGATCTTGCCAATCCCGATGGCGCTGTCGCCGCCATCCTGGATGCCAATGGACCGGTCTACACCGATCTGGTCTCCGCCCTTGGAGCGGTTTCGGGGACCCTGCAAAATCTGGAAAAAACCACCGATTTCATCCCCGCCCAGCTTCCCCAAGTGGCGGCCGCGATTGTCGAACTACGTACCGTCCTTGAGTCCGCGGATAAAGTACTGGTCTCCCTGACCAATAACCCCCTGTTAAAGAACGGTATCCCCGCACGGGTAGAAACACAGCCAACGGGCGCCAGCTTAAGGGATATTAACTTCTGATGAAAAAAAATATTTTTTACGCAGTAACATTATTTTCTCTCTGCTGCCTTGCGCTGCCTTCCTGTTCGACGGCTCCCAAAAAGCCCGCCGAGGTATTTACCCAGCGGAAAACCGGGGAACAGCAGTTGGAACTTGCCAACAGGGAAGCGGACCGGGGCAATTTTCTCTTGGCCCTGGACCTTTTAAAGGAAGCCCGCCGGATCGCGGTAAGCGTCGATGATCCTTCCCTGCGGATCCGCACTTTTCTTTCACAGGGGAATATTCTCTTTTCCCTGGGCCGCCGGGAGGACGCCTCTGCGGCATGGGACGCGGCCCTTGCGGAAGCGGCTTCCCTGAAAAACCCGGAACTTGCGGCAATTTGCCGGATATACCGCGCCCGGGGCCGGCTTCTGGCCGCATCTGCCGATGGCGGGGCCGGTGCAGCCGGGATAGTCAACGAGGTAAAGATCGAAGTGAACCGGGAAATAGGCTTTATTAAGACCGACAAGCTTTCACTGGCCCTGGGCTGGACGGTGCTGGCCCTGGCAGAAAAGGAAGGCCGCAGTTTTACCGAGGCGGAGGCTGCGGTAAAAAAGGCCCTGGATATCCACGAAAAAGGGAATTATCCGGAACAGGCCGCCTACGACTGGTATCTTATCGCTTCGATTCGGTCCGTTGCGGCCCGGTACGACAGCGCCGTGGAAGCCCTGGAACAGGCCATTGCACTGGACCGCCGCTCGGAAAATTCCTGGGGACTTGCCACGGACTGGCGGGCCCTGGCGGAAGTGTACCGCAAGGCGGGTAAAACCGCCGAAGCCGAAGCCGCGGCGGCCCGCTCGGCGGAAATTTTCAAATCACTTGGAGTTGAATAGGCAAATTATGAAAGCGGAAATTAACACCCTTTTTGAACGGATTAAGAAAGCCCGGCACTGTGTGGCCCTTACCGGGGCGGGGGTCAGTACCCTTTCAGGTATCCGGGATTTCCGGGGGAAAAACGGCCTCTACAATGACACGGACGCGGAGAAGATCTTCGACATTGATTATTTTGAACAGGACCCTTCGTTTTATTATAAGGCCGCCCGTTCCTTTATTTATGATCTCAATGAAAAGGAACCCTCGGTGGTGCATCTGGTCTTGGCGGCCCTGGAACAGCGGGGCCTCCTCAAGTCCCTGATCACTCAGAATATCGATCTGCTCCACCAGAAGGGGGGCAGTCGGCGGGTGATCGAGGTCCACGGTTCCCCCCGAATTCATTACTGCCTCCGCTGCGCCGCTGTGCGTATGGGCTTTGACGAAGCCGCCGCCATTGTCCGCTCCGGGGCCTTGCCCCGCTGTCCAAAGTGCAGCCGGGTCCTCAAACCGGCGATCACCTTTTTCGGCGAAAGCCTCCCCATGGACGCCCTGCGGGACGCCTCCGATGAGGCCCAAAACGCGGACCTGATGCTGGTCCTGGGGACAAGTCTTACGGTCAACCCCGCCGCCTCCATCCCCAACTATACCCTGCGGAGCGGCGGCGAAGTGGTCATCGTAAACAATATGCCCACACCCCTGGATTCCCGGGCGGTTCAGCATTTTGACGACCTGGGGGAAGTCTTTGAGGGACTGTGGGATTTGCTGGTCAATGGGTAGTCAACGCCGCCAGCGCCTTGTCTACCCGCTTAAGGGATTTTTCCACCCCCAGGATGCGGAGGCTGCCGAAAAGGGGAGGGCTGACCCTGGCCCCGGTAATGGCAACCCGCAGGGGCATCATTAAGTCCCCCAGCTTGACGCCGTTTTTTTCCGCCCATTCCTTGATAAAGGCTTCCGCCCCGGCGTCATCCGCAGCTTCCGCCAGGGGCTTAACCAGTTCCCGGCCCTGTTGCAGTAAACTAATCGTTTGCTGTAAATCCATCTTCTTTGGGATGAATTCCACTGCATCCGGGACAGAGGGTTCCGAGAAAAGATAGCCCGGCTTTTCCGCCGCTTCCTGGAGAAACACCAGCCGCTCTTTGATCAGGGGCATGGCGGCGGTAAAGGTACTTCGCTGTTCGGGTGACGGTTTATCCCCGGCTTTGCCAAAAAGCCCCGCCTCAATGGCGTAGGGCAGGCAGAGTTCCGTCAGCTCGGCGTCACTTTTCATACGGATATACTGGCCGTTGTACCACTCAAGTTTTTTGTAGTCGAAGATCGCCGGGGCCTTGTTGAGTTTGTCCAGACTGAACCGGGCCGCCAATTCGTCCAGGGTGTAGATGTCTTTTCCCTCCTCGTAGGATGCACCCAAAAGGGCCACATAGTTGAGCAGCGCCTCCGGAATGTAGCCCTGGCGGCGGAACTCGTCGATGCTGGTGGCCCCGTGGCGCTTGCTCAGCTTTTTGCCGTCCTGGCCCATAACCATGGGGAGGTGGCAGTATTCAGGGTGCTCCCAGCCGAAGGCCGCATACATGATCACATGGAGGGGCGTGGAGGAAAGCCACTCCTGGGCTCGCAGCACGTGGGTAATGCCCATGAGGTGATCGTCCACGATATTGGCCAAATGGTAGGTGGGGAAGCCGTCGGATTTAAGCAGCACCGGATCGGGGTTCACATCGTCATTTTTCCATTCGATGTCCCCCAAAAGATGATCGTGAAATTTCGTACTCTCCCCAAGGGGGATTTTAAGACGGATGGTATAGGCTTCCCCCACCTTCACCCTTTCCGCCGCTTCTGTTGGACTGATGCTCCGGCAGTGACGGTCGTAGCCGGTTTCACTCGAACGCGCCGCCTCCCGCTCTTCCCGAATCCTGTCCAGCCGTTCGGCGGAACAGAAACAGTAATAGGCTTTATCTTTGGTAATAAGTTCCGCCGCGTATTTCTTGTAAAGTTCAAACCGTTCGGACTGGATGTAGGGCCCGGTGCCGCCGCCCACATCAGGCCCTTCATCCCATTTAATCCCCAGCCATTCAAAGGTGTCATAGAGATTCTGTACGAAAGACGGGTCAAAGCGGGCGCGGTCCGTATCTTCAAGGCGGAGGATGAATTGGCCGCCCTGTGATTTTGCGAAGAGGTAATTAAAAAGGGCGGTCCTGATGCCGCCGATATGCTGAAGCCCCGTAGGGGATGGCGCGTAACGATCCCGAATTTGCATAATGCAAGTTTAATGGAAAATAGGGAATAAAACTAGCCTAAAAGGTTGATGTTGTTCCCTGCATTGGGGTCGGTGATCGCGGCCTCCATCATTTTGGCAAGTTCGGCGCTCTGAATTTCTGCCGTATCCAGAGCCATTTTCTCCACCTGCACCGCAGCGGCTTCCTGCACCTTTTCCTGGGCCATGTTTACTGATAATGATTGTATATCCATGTTTTAAGTATCGTACTAAAAGGGCTGAAAAACAAGGGAATAAAACCACAGAGCTCCCCCGCGATAGCGGGTTCTTCGGAGGGAAGAACACAGAGTCCACAGAGAAGAAAAAATTTAATTAATCTTCTTCTGTGAACTCTGTGCACCCTCTGTGTCCTCTGTGGTTAATTCTTCCCCCTCGCCAAAGTATCCCGCAGCAGTTTAAGGAATTCCGGGCGGCCCATTTCCACACCGCCTAAACTTTCCAGATGATCCGTGTGGACCTGGCAGTCGATAAAGGCCAGTCCTTCGGCAAAGAGACTTTGGGCCAGGGTGAGGAATGCGGCCTTGGAGGCGTTGCTCTGCCGGGCGAACATGGACTCCCCAAAGAAGACCCTGCCCAGAGCAATGCCGTAGCAGCCCCCAACCAGGCGTCCGCCGCAGTAGCTTTCCGCGGAATGGGCGTAGCCCAGGCGGTGCAGTTCCGTGTAGGCGGTGACGATGTCACCTGTGATCCAGGTGCCGTCCTGGCCGGGACGGTCGATTTCGGCGCAGCCCTTGATGACCCCGGCAAAGTCCCGGTCAAAAGCGATTTCAAATTCACCTTTTTTGAAAACCTTTTTCATGGAAGCGGAGATGTGGAGGTTTTCCGGGAAGAGGACGAACCGGGGGTTCGGGGATTGCCAAAGGATGGGGTCTTCCGGGTTATACCAAGGGAAGATGCCCTGTTCATAAGCCGAGAGGAGCATCCCCGGCGAAAGGTTGCCCCCGACGGCGATGATATCACCGGGACTCTTTTCCGGATCGGGGAACTGGTAGCGTTCGGTTTCGCTTAAGTAGGGGAAAAGGGGGTCCGGTCCTGGGCGGGGCCGGTTCCTCATTTCAGACGAGCTCCCCGGAATCGGCCATTTCCCCTGCATCCGCGAGTTGTCTCTTGTTGTTACCGGCCGGCAGGAAATCTGCATCTTCTGCCGCAGGCGCTTTGTTGGAAAAGAGAATTTCCAGCGAATAGCCGCCGTCCTTCCAGTCCACCCGGGCGCTGCCGCCGTAACTTAAGGAGCCAAAGAGGACCTCGTCCACAAAGAAGCCCTTGATCTTTTCTTCGATGATGCGTCCCGCGTTGCGGGCGCCGAATTCCTTGCTGTAGCCTTCTTCCGCAAGCTGTGCAATACAGGGATCGGTAATTTCCAGGCTCACCTTCTTCTCCGCAAGCTGGACCTTAAAGGCGTCCAGTTCCTTGCGGACGATGGAGCTCATGATCTCCCGTGACAGATGGCCGAAACGAACCACCCCGTCCAGGCGGTTGCGGAATTCGGGGGTGAAGATCTTTTCCACCGCCCCGTCCACCGCGGACTCGTCTACGATCCGGTCCCCAAAGCCGATAAGCCCCTTGCCGATATCCCGGGCCCCGGCGTTGCTGGTCATGATGAATATCACGTTGCGGAAATCCGCCTTGCGTCCGTTATTGTCGGTGAGGGTGGCGTAGTCCATGATTTGCAGGAGGATGTTGTAAATATCCGGGTGGGCCTTTTCGATTTCGTCCAAAAGGACCACCGCGTGGGGCAGCTTCCGCACTGCATCGGTGAGGAGGCCCCCTTCTTCGTAACCCACATAGCCAGGAGGCGCGCCTACCAGCCGGGAAACCGTATGTTTCTCCTGGTACTCGCTCATGTCGAAGCGGTGCATGGAGATGCCGAGAATGTCCGCAAGACTCCGGGCCAGTTCGGTCTTTCCCACCCCGGTGGGCCCTACAAAGAGGAAGTTTGCCACCGGTTTATTTTCCGCCCGGAACCCGGCGCGGGATCGCTTGACCGCCTTGACCACGGCGCTTACCGCCTCGTCCTGGCCGAAGATCCGGGTCCTGAGCTTGTTTTCCAGGTCCCGGAGTTTGTCCTTTTCGGTTTCCCCCACGGAGCGTTCCGGGATACGGGCGATCCGGGAAACCACGGTTTCTATCAGGGGCAGGCCGATATCGACAATATTGACGGAACCTTCCTGGACGGTGCTGCCCTGTTCGCCGGAGACGCCCGCTTCAATCTCAACAGTAGAATCCGAATCCGTCTGGTTCTTCTTGTAAGCCTCTATTCGGGCAAAGGCCCCGGCCTCGTCGATCACGTCGATGGCCTTGTCCGGGAGCCGACGCTCGGTGATGAACTGGGCGGAAAGCCGCACCGCCCCTTCCACCGCCTCGTCACTGTAACGGACCTTGTGGTAATCCTCGTATTTGGTCTTGAGCCCCCGGAGGATGGCGATGGCGTCGCTTTCGCTGGGCTCGTTGATGTCGATCTTCTGGAAACGCCGGGAGAGGGCCCGGTCCTTGTCGAAAAATTTGCCGTATTCCTCGTGGGTGGTGGACCCGATGCAGCGGATCTTCCCCGATGTCAGGGCGGGCTTCAATAGATTCGAGGCGTCAAGCGCCCCGCCGGAGACGGAACCGGCCCCCACCAGTGTATGAATTTCATCAATAAAGAGGATGGCCTTTTCTTTTTTAAGAATTTCTTCCACCACCCGTTTGACCCGTTCCTCGAAGTCCCCCCGGTACTTGGTCCCCGCAACCAGAGCCCCCATATCAAGGGAATAGATGGAAAAATCTTTGATGGCAGGGGGGACATTCCCGGCCACAATCCGCTGGGCAAGCCCTTCGGTGATAGCGGTTTTGCCCACCCCCGAATCTCCCACATGGACGGGGTTGTTCTTGAGCCTGCGGCAGAGCACCTGTATGGTCCGCTCAAGCTCGCTCTCCCGGCCGATGACCGGTTCCAGCTTGTGGGCCCTGGCCAGGGCGGTGAGTTCCGTGGCAAAACGTTCCAGGGCGCTCTTCTTGTTTGACTTAGGTCTCTGCCCCCCATCGGCAAGTTCCTCTTCCGGGGCGCCGTTTTCATCCCCTTTCATATTCTGAAAGCTAAAGGACTGGGCCATGTCCCCCTCAAACCCGTGGGAAAGGACATTAATAAGCTCGAACCGTTTTATCCCCGATTTTCGCAGGTAATAGGCGCAGTAGTTCCGTTCCTCGTCAAAAAGAGACACCAGAATATCCGCCACATCAAGCATTTCCTTTTGGGAGGACTGGCTTTGCAGCACCGCCCGTTCGATGACGCTCTGGAAACCCACGGTCTGGGTGGGTTCCGTGTCGTCGAGGATAGGGACCTTCTGCTCAAAATAACTTTCCATCCCGTGCTTAAGCTGATTCAGATTCGCGCCGCAGGCGGCAAGTATGCCCTGTACCTCGTCAAAGGCCAGGGCTGCGTAAAGAATATGTTCGGGGGTCAGATATTCATGGTTCCGTACCTTGGCCTCGTTATAGGCGGCGTTGATAATAGCCTGGACATGACCTGAAATTTTCATTTTTTCTCCCAATTTATTTTATACTCCTCAAGCGGGTTCTACAATACAGCGGAGGGGGAATTCGTTCAGCCGGGCTGCGGCATGAACCTGATCCGCCTTGGTCCGGGCTATGTCCCAGGAGTAAACCCCGACCATGCCCTTGTGCTTCTTGTGCACGTCCATCATGATGCGGTATGCCTCGTCTTCACTCTTATGGAAAATTGATATCAGGATATCCACCACAAATTCCATGGTGGTATAATTGTCATTGAGGAGGATTACCCGGAATTCCTCCGGTTCTTTAAGTTTTTTTTTGCTCCTATCCGCTAATTCGGTATCACTTCCTGCATAGAGAGCCATTTTTACAACCTTGTTTTTTTGTTCGATTGAAGTTTATATTATACATAATGAAGATTTTGAGCTGGAACGTCAACGGAATCCGGGCGGTGGAGAAAAAAGGTTTTGTGGGGTGGGTGGCCGAAGAATCAGCGGACCTGCTCTGTATCCAGGAAACCAAGGCCCGTCCTGAACAGCTTTCGGCGGATTTAATCAGCCCCAAAGACAATGCCGGGGCGGTCTATACGAGCTACTGGGCCAGCGCCAAGAAGGCGGGCTATTCGGGGGTCGCCATTTACAGCAAGGTGAAACCTCTGGACCTAAAGCCTCTGGGGCTCAGCGCCTTTGACGATGAGGGCCGGGTCCTCCGGGCCGAATTTAAGGACTTTACCCTTATATCGGCCTATTTTCCCAATTCCCAGGACGGGGGCGCCCGGCTGGGTTACAAGCTTGATTTCTGCGCCGCCATTCTGGAACTGTGTAATACTTATGTGTCTCAAAAGAGGCACTTTGTGCTCTGCGGGGATTACAACATCGCCCATACCCCCATCGACATTGCCCGGCCCAAGGAGAACGAGGGCAACGCCGGTTACCTCCCGGAGGAGCGGGCCTGGATGGACGCTTTTACCGCGGCGGGGCACGTGGACACCTTCCGCAGCCTCCACCCCGGCGAGGCCGGGCACTACAGTTGGTGGTCCTACCGGGCCAATGCGCGGGCACGGAATGTGGGGTGGCGGATCGACTATCACTGTGTGGACAAGGCCTTTATGCCCAAGGTCAGCAGTTCCATTATCCGGCCCGAGGTGCAGGGGGCGGATCATTGCCCGGTGCAGATCGAATTGGATATAAAGCTCAAGGGGAAGTAAATGCGTATCAAATACAATGCACCGGTGGTGCTCACCTTTGCCCTTATCAGCGCCAGTGTGCTGCTCCTGACCCATTTCTTTTTTTATTCCCTGACCGATGATTGGTTCAGGGTTCTCGGCCAGGGTTCTTTTAACCGCCGCAGCATCCATAGCTGGGTTACCCTTGTCTCCCATGTGGCGGGTCATGCCGACTGGAACCACCTGATCAACAACTTCGCCCTTATCCTTATGCTCGGTCCCATTCTGGAAGTAACCTACGGTTCCTTCTCCCTGTTTATCATGATCCTGATCACATCCGTGGTCACCGGCGCCCTGAACGTCCTTTTTTTCAGGACAAGCCTGGAGGGCGCTTCCGGTGTGGTATTCATGATGATCCTTTTGGCCTCATTTACCAACTTCCAGGAGGGGGAAATTCCCCTTACTTTTATTTTGATATTGGTCCTGTATTTGGGGCGGGAGCTTTTTAACTCCTTTAGCTCCAACAATATTTCTGAATTTGCCCATATCGTGGGGGGCTTCTGCGGGAGCCTCTTTGGTTTTTTAAATCCCCCAACCCCAAGAACCAGGAAGAGGCTTGAACAATGAAAAAGGAATTTTTGCCCTACGACACCGTACGGAACAACACCCTCAAGCTTGCCCACCGGATCTATCACGATGGGTTTATTCCCGATGTGATCTACGTATCCCTCCGGGGCGGGGCCTATCTGGGTAACGTGATCAGCGAATACTTCAAGATAGTCCGCAGGGACGCCCACCCGGTGTATTACGCGGCGGTGGTTGCCCGGTCCTACTCGGATGTGCGCACATCGGACAAGATCACCGTGGAAGGCTGGACCTATGCGCCGGAGCATCTGCGGATCGGGGACAAGGTGCTCCTGGTGGACGATATCTTTGACACGGGCCAGACCATCAACCACCTGGCGGAGATCATCCTGGAGCGGGGCATCCCCCGGAAGGACCTTAAAATTGCCGTCCACGACTACAAGTATTTTTTCGATAAACCGGAACAGCTCCCCTTTCAGCCCGATTACTGGTGCCGCAAACACGATCTTTCCGTCAAGGACGAGGACCGCTGGATCCACTACATGAGCCACGAACTGGTGGGCCTGAGCGAAAGCGAGTTGGAAGCCAATTACTACGCCGCGGACCCGGAACTGCGGGAAGTGCTCAAGGTAATAAATCAAAAGTGATTTGCGGGATCGATGAGGCCGGCCGGGGTCCCCTGGCAGGTCCCGTCTGCGCCGCCGCAGTAATTCTACCGCCGGACTTTCCCATCGAAATCCTCAACGATTCCAAAAAGCTTAGTGCCCCCCGGCGCGCTGCGGCCCGGCTGGTGATTTGCGAAAAGGCAGTTGCCTGGGGTATCGGCTGGGCCTCGGCGGCGGAAATCGACGAAATCAATATTTTGCAGGCCAGCCTTTTGGCAATGAAGCGGGCCTGGGAGGAAATGGTCCTGTTCCGTCCGGTAGATGGCGTGGAAGCCATCATCGACGGCCTTTTTGCCCCGGATATCCCCATCCCCTGCAAGCCCATGGTCAAGGCCGATGCCAAGGTACCGGAGGTGATGGCCGCCTCAATTCTGGCCAAAACCGCCCGTGACCGCATGATGGAACGCTATGATTGGTTTTACCCCGAATACGGCTACGAAAAACACAAGGGCTATCCCACCAAAGCCCACCGGGAAGCGGTACTCCGCTATGGCCCTTCACCGATCCAACGGATGAGCTTTACGGTGAAAAAGCCTTAAAGACGCCCTTTTATCCCTTGTAAATATTAATGCTAAGTGTTATATTTTCTTAAAGACTAGTGTTAGATTTGCAAGAAGGGGTTTGCGGTGGCGGTGGTTGAAAGAAGGGTTGCGGAACTGGTCGCACGGGACTTGGAAGATATAGAAGCCGTATTCATTAACGGGGGGCGGCAGACCGGCAAGAGCACCTTTGCGGAAGCCTTTGGCGGGGAGTACAAAAAGGTAATTTACGCTTCATTTGATGACGTCACCCTGCGCTCGGCGGAGATGGCTTCCCCCGGGCAGACCTTTGCGGATATCGAAGAAGGCTTGGTCATCCTCGACGAAATTCAGCATGTACCCCTTTCGTTTCTGGCCTTAAAATCAAAAATTGATGAAATGCGGCGCAAAAAAAAGAAGATGAAATTTCTTTTGACCGGTTCTGCGGATATCATGCTTTTACCAAAACTTGCAGAAGCCCTGGTAGGACGAATGTATGTCAGAACCATGTACCCTTTTTCCGCAGCGGAGGTGTTAAATGGCCCCGGCGGTTTTATCAAAAAATTATTTAAGGGGCCGCCTGATACCGGCCGTCAGTTTACGAAACCTGATATAGCCAAGGTTATTTCCAAAGCTACTTTTCCCCAGGTTTCACTGGAGGTAAAAAACAAGGAGCCGTGGTTCAGGAATTATATCAATACCCTGCTGGAACGGGATGTTAAAAATTTTTCCGATATTGACCGGATCGAAATTTTCCCCCGGATGCTTTCAATTCTTGCAAACAGGGTAGGGGGGCTGGTGAACGATGCCGATATGGCCCTGGCCCTCAAGGTGAGCCAGCCCACGGTTAAGCGCTACCACACGCTGCTGAACGGGGTGTTTTTAACCTACCTGCTGCCCCCCTGGTTTAAAAACATGGAAAAACGCCTGGTAAAATCCCCCAAGATATATTTTACCGATACCCTGCTGCTCTGCCACATCCTGGGCCTCCTCCCCGGCGAAATCAGGAAAATGCGGCCCGAGCTTTACGGCTTTGTGCTGGAAAATTTTGCCGCCTCCGAACTGAATAAAGAGCTCTCCCTTATGGACAACGGTAAACTCTTTCATTTCAGAACCAGCGACAAAAAGGAAGTTGATTTTATTGTTGAGGACCGTGACGGCAGAATCCTTGCGCTGGAAGTGAAGGCTTCATCTTCGGTGGTGAGCGATGACTTTAAGCATATCCGTTTTTTGCAGAACACCCTGGGGAATGAATTTGTCCGGGGCGTGGTTCTGTACCAGGGGGAGCGGGCGATCCGCTTTGACAAGGATCTGTATGCGGCGCCGCTTTCGGCGCTCTGGGAATGATGATGTATTGAGGACCTTGCCCTGCATAAGCCTTTACGGGTATGCTGAATTGTATCATTCGGGCTGTATATCCTGAAATCCTTTTCTATTGGAATATATTCATGAAACGAACACTTTTTTTCGTATTGACAGTTCTGGTTTTAATTGGTTGTAAGGGGGGCGGAAAGACCGATTCCGGCGATACAGCAGTTGACGCTGACTCCTTCGTCCTGGATAAGGACGCCAGCTACGCCCTGGGTATGCAATTTGGGGCAGATGTTGGAAATATGGCCGTTAAATTTGATAATACTTCCTTTATACAGGGCGCAAAAGATGCCCTTGAGGGGAAAAAAACAAAAATGACTGTGGAGGAGGCTGCCGTCAAGGTTCAAACCGCATATGCGGCGTTTATGGATAAGCAGTTCGAACCCCTCAGGCAGGCGGAGACCGATTTTCTTGCGGAGAACGCCCGGAAAAGCGGCGTTCATGTAACCCCCAGCGGCCTTCAATATGAGGTGATTTCCGAAGGAACCGGGCCGAAACCCCAAAGCACCGATATAGTTAAAGCCCACTATAAGGGAACTTTTCTCTCAGGCGATACCTTTGACAGCTCCTATGATCGGGGTTATCCTGCGGATTTTTCCCTTGAGGAGGTTATTCCCGGTTGGACCGAAGGGATACCGCTTATGAGCGTGGGATCGAACTACCGTTTCTATATTCCCTCCAATTTGGGATACGGAGAGCAGGGTTACGGAGAGGCGATCCCTCCCTTCTCAACCCTGATCTTTGATGTGGAACTTATTTCTATCAATGACGAATAAAAAAAGGAAGCCCTTATGAAAAAAATAATTGCCGCCCTCTGTTTATTTGCGGCGGCTTTTTCCCTTTACGGAAAGCCTATTGCGGAAGAGGCCGATCGGCCCGATGAAAAGCAGAATGTCAGCTATGCCTTTGGCCTGGTGCTGGGCTCCGACTTGCGGCAGACCGGCCTGGAATTTGACTATGACGCCTTTACCGAGGGTTTCCGCACATCAGTGGAAGGCCAGGAGCCCCGCTATACCTTTGATGAGGCGGTTCAGGTGGTGCAGGCCGCTTTCCAGGCGTCCATGGCCCGGCAGGCGGAGGAAAACAGGGCAAGGGAAGCCAAATATTTGACCGAGAACGGAAAGCGGGACGGGGTGAGTACCACGGCCAGCGGCCTCCAATACGAGGTGATTAGCGCCGGTGAGGGGGAAAAACCCAGTGAAATGGCGCTGGTGCGGGTCAACTACGAAGGAACCCTTACGGACGGAACCGTATTTGACAGCACCTGGGAGCGGAACGAAAGCGCCGAATTTCCCCTGGACCGGGTAATACCGGGCTGGCAGGAAGGCATTCAGCTTATGGGCGTGGGGGACAGCTATATCTTTTACATCCCATCAAGCCTGGCCTACGGTGAACAAGGCGCCGGAGATGTCATTCCCCCCTTCTCAACGTTGATCTTCAAAGTTGAACTGCTGGAAATTCTGGAAATCCCGGTCCAGGTTCAACAAGAACAAGGTGAAGAGGGCGAATCTATCTTTTGAGATAATCGTTGATGATCGACAGCAGGGAATTTTCGCCGGTTTTGACGATGGCCCTTTCCCTTTCAAAACTTTCACGGGAATCCGAGGCATGGGCGGTGTTTACCATCACATTGCTGCCGTATTCCCGGCGCACCGTTCCCCCCGGCGCTTTGAGGGGGTCCGTGGGGCCCAGCACGTCCCGGATCTTTTGGATGGCGTTTTCCCCCTCGTAGACCAGAATCATTGATTTGACGGTCCCCGGCGCTTTCCGTTCTTTTGGCGGGCAGTTGTCGGGCTGTTTGCCGGACATAAAATTGATGATCCGGTTGAACTGATCCCGGGCATATTCCACCCCAAAATTGCCGACCAGGGCCTTTTCGCAAGCTTCGCTGAGAAGCACGCCGAATTCCCCTTCAAGCATTTCCCTTGCCTTTTTCCCGAACACCGGGGCCAGTTTTTCCTCCAAAGCCGCCTCCACGGGGCCGTAGAATTCCAGGGCCTCCTCCAGGGAAAAACAATGCACCTTGAGCCCCACGATCCGTAAACCTGTCCGGGAGAACATGTCGATGATGGCCCCCGGTTTTGATGAAGCGTATTGCCAGTTATCGGGCTTGATGATCACCAAGGTCTGTTCGATCCGGGAAGGGTCCGGGTACTGAACATTGCTTATGATATTGTCCTGACCCTTGAGGAAGCGGGCAAAGAGTTTCAGGTCCCCATCGGCCCAGGTTTGACCGCGGGGGGTGAGGACCGCAGGTTCAAAATAGCTTACCCGGTCGTTTCCTTCCCCGGCGAAGATAAGGTCAGAATAGGTATCCCGGATAGTTTCCCCGGTAATGGAATCAAATTCCTGATGCTCGGGGTGCAGATGCCCGCAAATGGCCGTCAGTTTGCCGCAGGGGTCTTTCCCCCGGAAGAGGAGCAGCAGGCTGCGGTGCCGCTTGCCCCCCGAAGGGGCCAGTTTCTGTTCCACATATTCCGCCAAAAGGGTAACGCTGGGGGTTGAATTCTCATTTCGCAGGGCTGCGGCGTATTCCCGGACAAATTCCTCGTCCGGGGCAATCATCTGGACCCCCACCAGTTCCAGATCCGACTGGGAAAGCAGCCGCGCAATGACCCCCCCGGTCCGGCTCTTGGCAACCGTGTAGGGGGTTACCAGCACATAAGAAAGGGTTGTGGCTTCCATATGTTCTCCTGTTTACAAATAATTATAACATGAAAAATGCTGATTTGAGAAGAAAAATTTACTATAATACGGAGGAACGCCTCACACCCGCCCCTAATTCCTGAACGAATGTATCGGCGCCGGAATCCTGCCCCCCCGTGAAATAAAAGCATCGCTGGAAGCCTTGTGGACTTCCATGATCGGCGCGCCGCCCAGGAGGCCGCCGAACTCGGCCCAGTCGCCGGCTTTTTTGCCGGGGACGGGGATGACCCGGACGGCGGTGGTTTTGTTGTTCACCATGCCGATGGCCATTTCATCGGCGATGATGGCCGAAATCGTGGAGGCGGGGGTGTCGCCGGGTAAGGCGATCATGTCCAGGCCCACGGAACAGACGCTGGTCATGGCTTCGAGTTTGTCAAGGTTGATTGAGCCGGAGCGGACCGCGGCGACCATGCCTTCGTCTTCGGAGACGGGGATGAAGGCCCCGGAGAAACCGCCCACATGGGTTGAGGCCATTACCCCGCCCTTCTTCACCATGTCGGTGAGCATTGCAAGGGCGGCGGTGGTGCCGTGGGTTCCCGCGGATTCAAGGCCCATCTCCTCAAGGATGCGGGCCACCGAGTCGCCGACCGCCGGGGTGGGAGCCAGGGAGAGGTCCAGAATGCCGAAGGGAACGCCGAGCCGCTTGGCGGCCTCCATCCCCACGAGCTGGCCCATGCGGGTAATCTTGAAGGCGGTCTTTTTGATGACATCCGCAAGCTCGTCAAAGCCGGCGTCCCGGTGGGATTCCAGGGCGGCTTTTACCACGCCGGGGCCGGAGACCCCCACGTTGAGGCAGCTCTCCGCCTCGCCGGGACCGTGGAAGGCGCCGGCCATAAAGGGATTATCCTCCGGCGCGTTGCAGAACACCACGAGCTTTGCGCAGCCGATGCCGTCACGGTCCGCAGTCCTTTCAGCGGCGGCCTTGATAATTTCACCCATGCGGCGCACCGCGTTCATGTTGATGCCGCTCTTGCTGCTCGCCACATTCACCGAAGCGCAGACCCGGCTCGTGGAAGATAAGGCCGCAGGAATGGAACCGATGAGCCGTTCATCACCTTTGGTAAAACCCTTCTGTACCAGTGCGGAAAAGCCCCCCACAAAATCGATCCCCAGTTCCCCGGCAATTTCGTCCAGGCATTGAGCGTATGGGGTGTAGTCCTCGTCATCGGAGGAAGCGGCAACCAGGGCCATGGGCGTAACCGAAAGCCGTTTGTTGATGATGGGGATGCCGTACTCGGTTTCAATTTCCCGGCCAACGCTTACCAAAGGACCTGCAAGGCGCAGCAGCTTTTCCCGGATACGCCTGCGGGTTTCCGCCCCGGAGGATGCGGCGCAGTCAAGCAGGGACACACCCAATGTGATGGCCCGGATATCCAGCTTGTACCGGATAAACATATCAACCGTTTCTTTTATTTCGTAGGGCGTGAATAGCATTACTAAATCCTGTGCATTGCGCTGAACACGCGCTCGTGCATCAAACTGATGGATACGTTCAGGGTTTCTCCCAATTCCGACAATTCAGCCTTAACCGCGTCAAGGGTTTTTGTGCTGGAAGAAAGATCCACCATCATCATCATGACAAAATTTCCCGAAAGGATGGTTTGGCTGATATCTTCGATGTTAATTTTCCGTTCCGCGAGAAATGCGCTGACCCTGGCGATGATACCGACCTGATCGGTTCCCACCACGGTGATAATTGCGTTCATCTGATTAAAGGCCCCCATTATTATTGTTGTTAATCGTTCTCTATCTTGTGTTCGGTGAGGAAGAGATCCAGCACCGTAAGAAACAGTATTACTATCATGGGCCCCAGGATAAGGCCGTTGAAGCCGAAGGCGCTCAGGCCCCCCATGATGGCGAAAAAGATGATCAAAGGGTGGAGCTGGATGCGATCCTTTAAAAACATGGGCCGCAGCACATTATCCAAAAGTGAGATAAAGACGGCGGAAACCACCAGGAAAATCACCCCATTAACCACATCCCCGGTTAAGAGCCGGATAAGCCCCAGGGGCCACCACACGAGGCTGCCGCCAACCATGGGAATAAACACGCAGATAAAGGTGAGCATCGCCAATACCAGGGCGCCCTTCACTTCAAAAATAGTAAAGATGATATAGGCCATGGCTGCCTGTATCAGGGCCACCATGATGTAGCCGAAAAAGAGGTTCCGGGTAATGTCCATAAATTTACCGGTGAGGGTGGTGATGTATTCTTTGCGGATGGGAATGGCGTGAAGCACCAGCCGGGAAAGATAGGAACCGTCAATGTAAAAAAAGAAAAGGCAGAAGATCATCAGTATAATGCCAAAGAAAAAGCTGCCCACATTCATCGCCACAGTAGTACTCAGGGCGAACATGCGCTGCAGGCTGGAATTCAAAAGGTCCACAAGCCGTTTCTGAATCTCATCCCCGGAGATGATGATCCGGTCCGCAGAAATATCTTTTATGAGATTAGAAAGATTTGCAAAAAGATCCTGAAGGGCTTCGGGCTTGTCATTAAACACGTCCCGGACAAAACGCATCAGATCCAGTATCTGCCGGGAAAAGATGGATGCTACAAAGGTGAGGGGAATCAAAATGATGACTGCGGTACCGACAGCAAAAACCGCCGCCAAAATATTTTTGATGATTACCCCGCTGGTTTTGGTAACATCAACATTCCGAATAATCCGGTGATGAATGGGGCTGATCAGCACATAGAGCAGGGTGGACCAGAGGAGCACCGTGAAAAAGGGCGCAAAAAGCCGGCACACCATGACAAGGAGGAGAATGAGGATACCCCCAAAGACGAAGGTCTGTACCGTCTTGGACGGAGGCTGGCTGTTATCGCTCATAAGCCTACCAGTATCCGCTGTGCTTCCGCATTCCCCGGATAGGCCGGATTACGTTTCACCAAATCCTGGAGATACCCCTTGGCCGCATCGGCTTCCCCAAGGAGGGCGCAGGTTTTACCCAATTGTAAAATGGCCTCCCAGTTGTCACGATCAAAACGCAGCAGTTCCTGGTAGGCGTCCCTGGCCTTGGGGAGATTTTCCGCCTTCACATAAGCCAATGCAAGGTTGAGCCTTACCGTGCTGTTCCCCGGTTCCTTTGCCAGAGCCTTTTCGTAATGTTCCACGCTGGAGGGCCAATTTTCCTGTTTGGCGTATACCTCACCCAGGTTGTTGTTAACCTGAGAATTGGACGGTTCCAGGCGGTACGCTTCGAGTAAATATTGCAGAGCCTCAGGATACAAACCATTTTCAAGATAAAACCTTCCCAGGTTTATCCGGGGCTTTACATACTTTTGGTCCAGCGCTGCCGCAGTGGCATAGGCCATGACGACCCCGTCAATATCCCCCACGGCCTCATTGGCCTGCCCCAGGGTATAGGCGTATTCCTTGTTGCCGGGGGAACTCTCCACGGCCTTCCTGGCAAAGCTGACCGCTTCGGCATTTTTATTCAGGGCGATCTTCACCACCGCCATATTGTAATTGGTCTGATCATCATCTGGATTGATCTGTAAGGCCCGGTTAAAGGAAGCCTCCGCCGCGGCATAATTTTGAGCGGTGCTCTGGGCCGCGCCCATTTCCCGTAAGGAAGCGATGTCGTTGGGGCTGTACTGCAGGGCCTGGCTAAAAGAAGCTATGGCCCCGGCGGAATCCCCCTTTGCAAGGAGAATGCGGGCTATCTCCCGGTGGGCCACCGCATAGTCCGCCTTAATGGCTACGGCCTTGCGGTAGGCATTGAGGGCCTCGTCCTGGCGGCCCAGGACACGGAGGGTGCCCCCCAGGTTATACCAGGCAGGTTCAAAGTCCGGCTTGATTTTGAGGCATGCCTCGAAGGACTGCCGGGCATCGGCAAAACGGCGGGCATTGAAATGGACCCGCCCCAGCTCAAATGAATACAGATAGTTGGCCGGGTCCAGCTTCACCGCTTCCTTAAATTCCTCGGTGGCATTATCCCACTGCTTCAAGTCCCGGTATATCTTTCCCAATGTATAATGGGGAAGGGCCTGGGTGGGATCGGCGGCAATGGCGGCCCGCGCCTGGGCTCCCGCTTCCAAAACGGCCTTGCGGCCTTCTTCGGTATCGCTCTGCGCAGTCCCGGTATCGTACCAGCTTTCGGCTATTTCCGACCGTTTCTGCGCCTCAAAACGGGTTTCCCCCGCAGGGACACGGCTCAGGGCATCATTAAAGGCTTTGGCGCCCCCTGCAAGGTCCAGCTTCTCAAGCAGGGATTGCCCCATGGCTATGAGGTCATTCACCGCCCGCAACTGGGCCTGTCTTTCAGCGGAAAGCCGGGCCATTTCCTCTTCCTGGGCCTTGCGGCGCATTGCCTCAGCCTCGGCGGCGGCCTTTTTTTCCGCCTCTTCGGCGGCCCTGGCGGAAGCTGCCGCTTCTGCACGCTGCCGGTCTTCCTCGGCGGCCTGTCGGCGGCTTTCCTCAAGCCTGGTCTGGGCGGCGATCTCTGCGGCGCTGGGCTGCCTGCCCGATGCAAGGGCCTGGGATAGCGCCGCAGTTAAGGCGGCGGTGTCCGGGCCGGAATATCCCGCTGCGGGGTTATTCCCCCCGACGGCGTTTGCCGCCGCTCGTGCTGCCGCATCCCGTGCAGCCAGCGCAGCCGCACGGGCGGCCAGCGCTTCGTCCCGAATATCCTTGGCTTCCTGATCGTTTGAATCTTCTATAAGCAGCCGGTCCATAAGATCCAGGGCCCGGTTAAATTCATCCTGTGCAATATAGTCCCTGGCAAGCTTTATGATATTCTGCCGTTGGGCATTGCCGCCCTTGTCCCGGTTCCCGAAAAAATTACCCTTCCCAAGCGCCAGAAACCCGCCACCGAGAAGCAGAATCAACAATACCGCTGCCGATACGATGAGTATCTTTTTTTTCTTATCGCTTTCCATTATTTTATACTCCCATCTAAAAAAACTTATTCAAGCTCGAATTCGCCTTCATACCCCAGCACATCCTCACTTCCTGCGGAAAGCCCCCTGGTATTTTCCGCCGAAGACTGAAGGGAGGCGGAAAGTTCGTCCATCATGCGCTGCCGCCGTTCTGCCGCGTCTTTCGCGGCATTCTCCGCCGCTATCCGCTGCCGCTCCGCAGTCTCCTCAGCTATTTTCTTCTGCTGTTCCGCAAAGGCCGCCGCCTGTTCCCGCCGCTGCTCCGCAGCCGCCGCCTCTTCCTTTGCGGCATTCTCCGCCACAATCTTCTGGCGCTCCGCCTGTTCCGCAGCCTCTTCCTTCCGCCGATCTTCCGCCGTGGATTCCTCCCGGATAAAGGCCATAAGCTGCTCTATCTGGGGGCGTTTGGGGGAATTGGGTTCCAGAATCAGGAACAGCTCGTAATCGGGCATGGCCGTATTGAGGGACCCGGCCTTGATCCGGGTGTTTCCCCGGTTCAGGTAGGCCGAGGCATAGCCGGGGTCCGCCTCAATCGCCTGGGTATAGTACTGCTCCGCAAAAACGGCGCTTCCCTTGATATAATACGCATTACCCAGGTTATAGGCAATGCGGGCCTGCTCGTTCCCTGCCCGGGGCAGGATCCTCCGGTAGGTGGTGATGGCTTCGTCAATCATGTCCAGCTGCTGATAAACAATACCCAGGTAGAGGAAGGCCTTTACATTGGAGGGGTCCTGGGCGGTGATTTTTTCCAGAATGGCTTGGGCTTCCTTTGGCTTATTCTGCATAAAAAGCTCTTCCCCCCGGGCAAAATCATCGCTTTGGGCGGAGAGTACCCTAACAAAAAGGAGCAGCAAACAGGGAACCAACAGGATTTTTTTCACCATACACCTCACTCTTAATGTCGGCTAATCAGGGGGAAGGGATTACCGTTTCATTGATTGGACTTGTCAAGCGGATAACGGGTTATTTGCCCTCCTGCCCCAATTCCTTGAGCCTGAAGGCAAGGACCTTCTCCATATCGCTTATCACCAGTTCCTGAAACTTTTTATTGGCGCCCCCTTCTTCTGACGGAAAGGCCCTGGTTGAAAACAAATCCGGGGCGTCAATCTCCAGGGCGGCGGCGATCCGTTCCAGCATCTCCGGGGTCGGAAAGCTCCGCTCCTTCTCTATCATACTAATATAGTGGGTCGATGTATTCACCCGTTCCGCCAGTTTTTCCTGCGAAATTCTCAGGACATGCCGCTGTTCCTTCATGTTAAAGGCCAGTAAGGCCCTAAGACTTGTCATAATTTTTAGCTTTAGGTGTATCCAAGGCCTTGAAAAATACAGTTTCAGTATCTAATATATAACGTAAAATTATATTTATTCATACATTTATGAATGATAATAAATATATCTGATATTTTTTGTAAGGATTTCATGGATTTCCGGGTTTTTTTATGGCATACCCAGTATTTGTATGAATGCTGATAAAAGACGGCGGGAAAGACCGCAAAGGATGTCGGTTATGAAAAAAGGAAAGAAAATTCTCGTGGTGGGCCTCCTCGGCGGCGCGCCGATCATGGAAGTCCACAAGGCGTCCAGCGATGCCTTTATTGCGCGTGGGGGCAGGATTCCGGCGCCGATACACTCCTTCAGGAATTAGGGGGAAAATTTTTTTGAGATTGATGACGTATCCGGGCAGAACCGATACCTTCTTTGAAGCGGGCAAGATTATTGCCCAGACCGCCGCGTCCCTTATTAAGGAAAATTGAATGAATTCTCAAAAAACGCATATCGGCAGCCATATCAGAAAGCTCAGGAAACTTCAGCAGCGGACTTTACAAGATGTGGCTGATACCTGCGGATATACCAAAAGCCTGCTTTCAAAAATTGAGAGCGGTAAGGTGGTGCCCCCCATTGCGACATTGGTAAAAATCGCCTCCGCCCTGAACACCAATATTGCCGCATTGATGGCGGAAGGTGATAATATTGATTGTATTTTTGTTCCCGCAAGGCAAAAGGGGGTTGAGCCTGTTCCAACGGAAAGCGGATATTTCATTCTTCCCCTGGCGGTGGAACTCAAGAAGAAAAAAATGCAGCCCTTTATCTTCACTATCCGGGCGGAGGATCTTAATGATAAAGTTCACAGCCATCTTGGTGAGGAATTCATTTATATGCTGGAAGGAAAGATGGAATTTCAGGTTGGCCTTAATACATACCGGCTTAAACCCGGAGACAGTCTTTTTTTTGAATCCGCCCGAGATCACCGAATTTTGAATGTACTATCCGCCAAGGTAAAATATCTGGATATATTCAATTAGAAGAAAATTTTCCTGTCAATGCCGATAACTCTCCAAATAAGGATAAAAAAGCTTTTTTTGGCATTTTTTGCGTTTTTTTTCTTGACAATTCAACAATGTTGAATAATAATGAATTATCTATATCAGGAGGAAGGTATGAAAAAGGGTCTATCTTTATTATTCTCGTGTGTATTCATGGTTGTTTTGTTAATCTCCTGCGGACGTGCCGCCGATAAAACGGCATCTGCCGGAACCACAGGGGGTAAAGAATCTCCGCTTTTGGCTGCACTTGTTGCCAAGGGGGAACTTCCTCCGCTGGAGCAGCGCCTCCCTGAAGAACCCTTTGTAAGTTCGGCTCCGGAAGTCGGCAAGTACGGCGGAATATACCGGGGTGCGGGGTTCGGTCCCTCCAGCGGACAGGCCGATACCGAAGCATTGCGTTATGTCGGCCTTGTGCGGGTTGAACCGGATTTAAAAACCCTCACGCCTTTCCTGTTAAAAAGTTATGAGGCAAATAGTGATTATACGGTGTGGACCTTGAAGCTGCGGAAGGGCTTAAAATGGTCTGATGGCAAGCCCTTTACCACCGATGCCTTTAAATTTTGGTATGAAGATATCCTGCAAAATGCAGAGCTTACTCCCTCTGTAGATGCCCGGCTTAAGACGGGCGGCAATCTGCTTAAACTGGAGGTAGTTGATGAGGTGACGATTAAAATTACCTTTACCGATCCCTATCCGGCCTTTGACGTGGTTATGATGCAGACCGCCAACGCCGATTTTTATATGTGGGCTCCCCGGCATTATCTTGAAAAATGGCATATTAAATATAACCCCGATGCGAATACGCTTGCAAAATCGGAGGGTCAGCAAAGCTGGGCTCAGGCTTTTAATATCCACAAAGATAAAAACACGCCCCAGACCGATGTTAATACCCCTGACATGACACCGTGGATACTTTCCCGGATCGATCCCCAGGGGAACAAATATTTTGATCGGAACCCCTACTACTTCGTGGTGGACAAGGCGGGCAGTCAGCTTCCCTATATAGATCAGCAGATAAGTGTTTTAGTGGCGGATGCCCAGACCCGGACGCTTAAATTGGCCGGTGGTGAACTTCATGCCGCCGGTGAAAATCCGCTTCCCATAAGGGATTATACCCTTTACAAGCAGGGTGAACAGCAGGGCGATTATACAACGTATCTTTTTGATAATACCCGGGGGTCCGATACCGCATTTACCTTTAACATTAATCACAAAGACCCGGTGCTCCGCAAAATTTTTAATGAGGTGAGTTTTAGGGAAGCTATGTCCCTTGCCATTAACCGCCAGCAGATTAATGATGTGCTTTATTTTGGCAAGGCGATTCCCCGTCAGGCGATTCCGCCGGCAACTACCAGTTTTATTGAACCCTGGATGAATGATCACATGGCGGCCTATGACGCGGACGGCGCCAATAAGCGGCTTGACGATCTTGGCCTTAAGTGGAATCCTGCCCATACCCAGCGGCTGCGGCCCGATGGGAAGCCCTTTAGTATAGTGCTTGAAAGTACCGAAGAATTTGCCCCCCAGGGAGAAATGGTCGCCGAAATGTGGAGCGCTGTTGGTATCAAAACTGACTTTAAGCAGCAGGAACGCACTTTTGCCGAAACCCGGTTCTCTTCCAATGACCGGGATGCCCAGTGCTTTACCTTTGATGGTGTAGCAGAATTTGCATTACGGGCCAATCCCTCACCGATGCGTCCCGCATGGCGCAGGGATGCGGTAGGTTTTGCTGCTACCTACACTGCCTGGTTCGATACTAACGGCAGGGAAGGGGAAGAGCCTCCGCAGTTTATCAAGGACTATCGCAAGCTGATTGATGAATGGGTGCTGCTGGCCCCCAACAATCCTCGGTATGCGGAAATGGGCAGGGAATTCCTCAAGATACATACAGAAAATCTCTGGTACATAGGTATTGCAGTGGCTCCGCGGGTAATAATGATTTCCAATAAACTTGGCAATACCCCCAAGGAAGGCACCTTCGCCTATGATTATCGTTTCTGGTATCCCTACCGGGGCGATTCATGGTATTTCAAGTAGAATAATTACGGGAGGCGGGCTGGGCCGATGAAAAAATACATTATCAGTCGTATTGTGTTGATGTTTGTATTACTTTTTCTGGTGTCGATTTTTTCTTTTGTGGTAATACAGCTTCCTCCCGGTGACTTTGTTACAAAATACGCAGCCACTTTGGCGTTGGAACGGGGTACCACCCTGGGGCCTGAATTTGAAGCAGCGCTCAGAAAACAGCTTGGTTTTGACAAGTCCCTGCCCGAACAGTATTTATACTGGATGCAGAATCTTCTTCATGGCGACATGGGCCGTTCTCTGGAATGGAGGCAGTCGGTAAATGTCCTGGTGATGGATCGATTGCCCCTGACCATTGGGCTTTCAATAATTACTCTGTTTCTTACCTATGCCATTGCCATACCGATCGGTATTTTTTCAGCCCGGCACCAATACTCGGCGCTGGATTATATTTTCACCTGCTTGGGGTTTATCGGAATCGCTACCCCAAGTTTCTTTTTGGCATTGGTTTTAATGTATGTTTTGAATCACTTCTTTGGAGCAAGCGTTGGGGGTATTTATTCAGTGGAATTCATGAATGCCCCTCAGAGTTTTGCCCGGTTTATTGATCTATGCAAGCACATGCCCCTGCCAATTTTTATCATTATGATCCAGGGCATGGCCGGAATTATCCGGGTTATGCGGGGGCAGCTGCTGGACGAAATCAAACGGCCCTATGTGGTGGCCGCCCGCGCCCGGGGGCTTGAAGAAAACAACCTTATATACCGTTATCCGGTACGGGTAGCACTTAACCCTATCGTTTCCTCTGCGGGGAATATGCTTGCTTCGATAGTGTCTGGGATGACCATAACCGCCATAGTGCTGAATGTGCCTACCATCGGTTCCCTCCTGTACACAGCGCTGCTTTCGCAGGATATGTATCTGGCAGGGTCCTGTATTATGATTCTTTCGGCACTTACAGTGATTGGCATGTTTTTATCGGATATTCTCCTGGTTGTAGTTGACCCCAGGATTCGGCTTAATTAGGAGAGGCGGCACAGAATGACAGCTAAAAGCAGCGCGAGCGACAGTTATTATGTTGCAACCCAATGGCAGCTCATGTTTCGTAAATTCAAAAAACATCATGTAGCAATAGTGGGCCTGATTGTTTTGCTGTTACTTTATTTTGTCGCGCTCTTTGGTGAATTTTTTGCTGTCAGGGATATATCCCGGCGTGATACGGATTATATACTTGCCCCGCCCGGGAAAATTCATCTTTTTAACAAGGGAAAATTGATCGGGCCATTTGTATACAGTCTTGCCTTAACATCTGATCCGGTAACTTGGCAAAAAATATATGTGGAAAATAAAGATGAAGTACATTATCTAGGGTTATTCGTAAAGGGCGACCCCTACACCATGTGGGGGGTTATTAAGGGGGATCGTCATTTTTTAGGCGTGAAGGATGGGGCTCCGTTTTTTCTGTTCGGTACGGATATATCCGGCCGGGATTTGTTTTCGCGGGTTATTTTTGGCCTCAGGATATCCCTGACGGTAGGGTTGGTGGGGGTTTTCTTTACCTTTATTTTGGGCTGTATTTTTGGCGGTATAGCAGGATATTACGGCGGCATGGCGGACCAGATTATATCCCGGTTGGTTGAGTTTCTCCAATCCATGCCGTCCATCCCCCTCTGGATGGCCCTGGCGGCGGCGCTCCCCAAAGAATGGTCCACCATGCACATTTATTTCATGATAACGATTATTCTTTCCGTCATGGGCTGGACCGGTCTCGCCCGGATTGTGCGGGGTAAGTTGTTGCAAATGCGGGACGAAGATTATGTTATGGCAGCGCGGCTTTCCGGGGGTAAAGATTCCTATCTTATCAGCAAACATCTGCTTCCCGGTTTTATGAGTTACCTCATTGTAAACATTACTTTGGCGGTGCCGCAAATGATTCTGGGGGAAACCTCCCTTTCCTTTCTGGGCATTGGACTGCGCCCTCCGGTGGTCAGTCTTGGAGTGCTTTTAAAAGATGCCCAGAATATCAATTCCATTGCGTTAAGTCCCTGGCTTATGATACCGGGGGCGTTCATTATCGTCATTGTTCTTGCCTTTAATTTCCTGGGGGACGGCCTCAGGGATGCGGCTGATCCCTATAAATAATAAGGAGGTTTGTAATGGATGCAGAAAATATTTTAGAAGTAAGAAACCTCCGGACCTATTTTAAACTGGACGAGGGTGTGTTAAAGGCCGTGGATGATGTGAATTTTTCCATTAAAACCGGTAAGACCCTGGGTATCATTGGTGAGTCGGGATGCGGTAAAAGTGTTACCGCCCATTCCATTCTCAATACCGTACAGGCCCCCGGTAAAATCCATGGCGGTACGATTTATTACCGCACCCAGGTCGGCACGGAATTGGAAATTACCGCTGAAAAGTCGAACGGCGAAGTGATGCGTTCCCTGCGGGGCAGGGAAATTTCCATGATATTTCAGGAACCAATGACCAGTATGTCCCCCGTATACAGTATTGGGCATCAAATGACCGAAGCTATTCTGGTGCATGAAAAAAAACGGGACAAGACGACAGTAAAGACAGCGCAGGACAAGGCTGTTGAAATGCTTAATCTGGTTGGTATGCCCAATGCAATACAGCGTTTTAACGATTATCCCCATCAGCTTTCCGGGGGTATGTGCCAGCGAGCCATGATCGCCATGGCAATATCCCTTAATCCAAGTATCCTTATTGCCGATGAACCGACCACCGCTCTGGATGTAACGGTTCAGGCCCAGATTGTCGATTTGATGCTGAAGTTCCAGGCAGACTTGGGTATGTCCATACTCTACATTACCCACGATATGGGTGTGATTGCCGAGACCGCATCGGATATCTGTGTTATGTATCTTGGCCGTGTGGTGGAGCAGGCTTCAACAGAGATATTGTTTCGTAATCCGGTGCATCCCTATACTATCAGGCTTTTACGTTCAATTCCAAAACTTGGCAAAAAGATACCCGGTGCACGGCTGGACGCCATTAAGGGCAATGTTCCGGTTCCCCTGAATCTTCCCGCCGAATGTGGTTTTGTATCCCGCTGTCTTGAAGTTAAGCAGGGTATCTGTGATGGGGGAATTCCTCCCATGGTTGAAGTGGAAAGCGGTCATTTCGTCCGTTGTTTCCTGCACAGCGCAAGGGAGGCGGATTGAATATGCCGGAAACCATAATCCCTGCGAATGGGCATTTTATAAATAAAGGGGAAATACTTTTAGAGGTAAAGAATCTGAAGAAATATTACCCCATCGAAAAAGGTTTTATGCATAAAAAGATAGGCGAGGTTAAGGCCGTAGATGATGTAAGCATTTATATTAACCGTAATGAAACCCTGGGCTTGGTGGGGGAATCGGGCTGCGGGAAGACAACTCTGGGTCGTTGTATTATGCGGGCCATAGAAGCAACATCGGGGGAGGTGCTGTTTCACATGGATGAAGAAAAGCCTCCGGTGGATATCTTAAAACTTGACAAGAATGAATTACTTGAAATCCGCCGGAACATGGCGATTATTTTTCAGAATCCCTATTCCTCTCTGGACCCCCGGATGACGGTTCTGGATATTGTGAGCGAACCCCTGCGTTTGAATGGCTATCCCAGGGATCGGTTGGTGGATAAGGTAAAAGAACTGGTTGATATGGTCGGCCTTGAATCAAAATTTCTCAACCGGTATCCCCATGCCTTTTCCGGCGGACAGCGGCAGCGTATTGGTATTGCACGGTCCCTTGCCCTGGAGCCGCGTTTTGTTGTGGCCGATGAGGCGGTTTCCGCTTTGGATGTTTCCATTCAGGCGCAGATACTCAATTTGCTCCAGGACTTGAAAGAAACCATGAAGCCCACGTTTTTATTTATCGCCCATGATCTTTCGGTGATTGAACATGTATCGGATCGGGTCGGCGTCATGTATGTGGGCAGACTGGTGGAACTTGCCCCGACTGAAGAAATCTACCTCAAGCCACGGCATCCCTATACAGAAGCGCTGTTGTCGGCGATTCCCCGTCCTGAACCGGGGGCAAAGAATAACCGTATTCTCCTCCCCGGTGAGGTTGCCAATGCGGCCGACCTCCCTTCAGGATGTTGTTTTCATCCGCGATGCCGGTATTGTCAGGATCAGTGTAAGGAAGATACGCCGCTGTGGCAGGAAATATCATTTGGGCATTATGTTTCATGTCACCGGGCAAAAGAACTGGAACTTCAGGGAGTTATGGAAGCATAACATAAGTGCCTGTAGAAGTACTATATAAATTAAGGAGAACAAAGTTTATGGACATGCCGGTCAGTGTGAACATTGATGCATCCAAATGGATAGGTGAACTTTCCCATACGTGGAATTATATCGGCTACGATGAATGTAATTATACCCATTCACCGGGCGGTATAGAGCTTATCAAGAAATTCGGGAGCCTGGAAAAGCCATACTATGTACGTCCCCATCATTTATTGTGTACCGGAACCTGTCATGGGGTTTATAAATGGGGGTCCACCAATGTGTATACCGAGGATGAGCAGGGGAATCCTGTTTATAATTTTGAGGTTATCGACAAAATATGCGACATTTTGATAAACAACAACTGTAAGCCTTTTTTTGAAATCGGTTTTATGCCCCTTGACATGGTGGATTTAAGTGATATAAAGGTGTCTGAATGGCATCTGTATAATGAATATAAACGGATAGGCTGGAACAGGCCACCCAAGGACTATAATAAATGGTATGGTCTTATCCGAGCCATTATTGAACACCTACTCGGCCGGTATGGGCAAGCGGAACTTGAATCATGGTATTTTGAAATGTGGAATGAGCCTGATGGCTTTTATTGGAGCGGCACCCATGATGAATTTTGCAAACTCTATGATTATACTGAGGCTGCTATCCATGATGTACTCCCTTCTCTGCGATTAGGGGGTCCCGCCACATGCGGTCCCCTTGATGTTGATGGTACTGCCGCAGTATTCCTGCGGGATTTTTTTAAGCATACCAAATCGGGTAAAAACCATAAGACCGGCAAAACCGGAACCCGGATTGATTTTACTTCTTTTCACACCAAGGGTGGCGGGTATTATTTTACCACCGGCAAAACGCTGGGAAAAACCCCCTCGGTAAAAAAATTGTTGGATCAGATACGAATTGGCGGAATCATCATTAAAGAATGCGGGTATGGTGATTTGGAATGTGTTCTCTCCGAAGCGGACCCCGATGGATGGGCGGCGGGCGGATGTTTTGATAATCCTGCCTTTAACTTCCGCAATACTGAATACTACGCATCCTATGTGGCCTCTGCCTATAAAAATCTCTATGACCTTGCAGCTGAGTTGAAGATGGATATCCGTCCTTTGGCATGGGCGTTTATGTTTGAAGGGGAACGGTGTTTTGAAGGGACCCGTACTTTTTCTACTCAGGGAATAGATAAGGCGGTGCTGAATGTCTTTAAACTTTATGCAAAGCTTGGCGCCCAGCGTGTCAGTCTTGTTTCTTCCCGTGGACTTGATCCTAATTCCTACAAAGATTACTGGGGCGCCGGAGAAGGCGCGGAAATAAACGGGTGGGCAACACTGACGGGGACAAAATCCCTGGAAACTCTGGTGTATTGCCATGAAGATACCTGGGAAACTGAAACTTCCTATCCGATAGAATTTGCCGCTGAGAAAATCCCCTTTGCGGGACCCTATCGTATCACCCATTACCGGATAGACAAGGATCATTCAAACGCCTACACTGAATGGGTGCGCCAGGGGCGGCCCGATTTTCCGGTTGGCGGACAGTACGATGCAATCAAGGCACGGGACGGTCTGGAATTGACAGAGCCGGTACAAACTGTGGCGCCTGTTGACGGAAAGGTTAAACTCAGGTTTCAGTTACCGGTAAAAAGTGTTTCGCTTATTGTAATTGAGTCGGCAGTATAACTGTCGTTAGTTTTATTATCTTTTGAAGGCAGTAAGATGAGTAAGGATTTATCAGGAAAGACATTGGGAATTATACATGCTGCGGTATTTACCGCTACGTCATTGGAGCCCATAGCGCGGGAGGTAATGCCCGAAGTATCAATTATGCATGCCGGAGATGATACGGTACAGCGGGATAATTTAAGCGCCCCCATAGGAACCATCCCAAAGGCGAATTTTTACAAATTTGCCACCTTTGCCCGTTTTTTTGAGGATGCCGGTATCGACCTTATCGTGCTGGCCTGTTCTACGTTTAATCAAGCAGTTGAATTTGCCCGGCCCATGATCCGGGTACCCATGCTGCAAATCGACCGGCCCATGATGGAAAAGGCGGTTGCTACAGGGAAACGGATCGGGCTAATCGGAACCCTGCCATCCACCATGCCCTCTTCTGAACGATTGTTGCGTCAATGCGCTACCGATGCGGGGAAGGAGATTGAGGTTGTATCGGTGCTGAATGACAAGGCCTTTAAGATTCTGCGTGCAGGCGATCCTGCAACCCACAATGCCATGGTTCTGGAAGATATCAAACGGATAAGTTCCCAGGTTGATTGTATTGTCTTGGCGCAGGGGTCCATGTCGGTACTTGAAAAAGATGTTACCAAGAATGTAGTTCCGGTATATACATCTCCTCGGCTTGCCTTTGAACGGGCACGGACCATGCTGGAACAAATGTAGGTCCCTTGCGGGACGGAGTTGGGTGTATGAAAATTGGGTACTGCTTGAACATGAACGCAGTGGATACGCATAAAATCGGTACGGAGGCCGTTCCTCTTATTGCGGAACTTGGGTATGACTATATTGAATTGCCCTTGGCTCAGGTGATGGATTTATCCGGTGATGAATTTGCTACATTGTTTAGGCATATACAGGATAATCATATCCCTGTGGAATCCTGCAATAATTTTTTTCCCCAGAGCATTCACCTAACCGGCTCTGATGCACAGCCCTCGCTTGGACTGGAATACGCAAAACGGGCAGCGGATCGGGCGGCGGCTCTGGGGGCTGAAATTATTGTATTTGGGAGCGCCAAGTCAAAAAATATACCCCCTGATTTTTCCCGTGAAAGGGCTCGTGAACAATTATTGGAATTACTTCACAGCCTGCAAGATGTCGTAAAGCCCCTGGGTATTATCATTACTATGGAGCCCCTCAACCGGCAGGAAAGTAATTTTATTAATACTGCCACTGAAGCCCTGTCTGTAGTACGGGAAGCCGGATTGGATAATATCAAACTTTTGGTAGATTACTACCATATGCGCATGGAGGATGAGGATGTCTCTGTGATTGAGGAAGCTGGGAGAGATCTGTGGCATGTGCATCTTGCCGCCAAACAGGGGCGTTTGTTTCCCCGTGAGGATGACGGCGAGGACTATGAAGGTTTTTTTGCAGTCTTGAAGCGTGCTGGATACAGTAAGCGGGTCAGTGTAGAGGCCTACAGTGTAAATCTTGCCTCCGATGCGGCGGGCGCATTAACGCTTCTAAAACCCTTGCTGAACTGAACTTAGTTGTTCGATCAGCGCTCTGCGAAAAGGGCTGCTTCCCCCTGTTCCAGAATCCTGCCCTCCCGCATCACGGCGATGCGATCGCAGAGGTAGTACACCTGGTTGAGGTTATGCCCGATGAAGACCATTCCCAGCCCAAGCTGATCATGCAAATCCCGGAAGAGGTTTAAAATCTGCGCGCCAACGGAAACATCCAGGGCGCTTACCGCTTCATCGGCGATGATGAGCTCCGGCTTGAGCATCAGGGCGCAGCCGATGCAGATCCGCTGTTTTTGCCCCACCGATAATTCGTTCACCCGCCGGTCCTTATAGGATGCATCAAGCCCCACCAGGTCCAGTATTTCGTCCACCCGTTTGAGCCGCTCCTGTTTACTGCCCAGCCTATGTACCCGTAACGGTTCTTCCAAAAGCCAACCGGCGCGCTTCACAGGATTAAGGGAAGCTGCGGGGTCCTGGAAAACCGCCTGCACCCGGCGGGCCATTTCCCGGCGGCGTTTGGCGCGGCCCCTGCTTTCCTGCTTTACCCCGTCGATGAATATCTCCCCTTCGTAGGCGATAAGTCCCAGAATGCAGCGTCCCAAAGTAGTTTTACCGCATCCCGATTCACCCACCAGTCCGAAGATTTCCCCCGGCGCGATTTCAATATTGATGTTATCCAGTACGGGCTTTGCAATCCGTTTGCCCACAATACCCCATGCGTGGCTCACGTAGGTGTTGGATACTCCCCGGATGGACAAGAGGCTTTCATGCGCCATGATGAGCATCCTCTGCCGCAAGCACACAGTGAACCTGATGACCGCCACCGAGATCGGTTCCCGCAGGAAAACTATTGCGGCATTGCTTCACAGCTTTACTGCAGCGGGGATTAAAGGGGCAGCCTGCGGGACGGCCCTCTTCAAGTGACGGCACCTTTCCGGGGATACTGGCCAATGGTTTACCCTTGCGCGTCCGGTCCGGAATGGAACCCAAAAGCCCTCGAGTGTATTCATGTACGGGATGGGTGAATACATCTTTTACCGCGCCTGATTCCACAATCTTCCCCGCATACATCACCAGCACCCGGTCACAGAGCCGGCTGATGACACTCAAGTCGTGGGAGATAAAAAGGATCGAGGTTCCCAATTCGGTGTTTATTTTTTTCAGAAGTTCTAATATCTGAACCTGAATGGTCACATCCAGCGCCGTGGTGGGCTCATCGGCGATGAGGAGTTTCGGTTTGCAGATCACCGCCAGGGCGATCATCACCCGCTGGCACATACCGCCGGAAAGCTGGTGGGGATATACGGAAAGGAGTTTTTCCGGATCGCTTAAGCCCAACTTTTCCATCAGATCAATAACTCTGCTGTGAATAAAAGGCTTGTCCTTTTCACCGTGGATGGTCAATGGCTCCGCAATCTGTGCGCCGATTTTGAGGAGGGGATTTAACGACGATTGGGGTTCCTGGAAGACCATGGAAAGATCATTACCCCGGATATGCTGCATTTCTTCGGGGGAAAGATTTGAAAGTTCAAGGTCATTAAAGCGGATGCTCCCCCCGGTACGCTCCGCGCCCTGGGACAGGAGCCCCGGAATGGAAAGGGCGGTAAGGCTTTTTCCGCAGCCCGATTCACCCACGATCCCAACGATTTCCCCAGCCTCAACAGTAAAACTGATATTATCCACGGCGGATAAAATTTCTTTTCCCTTCCGAATGCCGATGGAAAGGTTTTTTACTTCCAGTAGTGCTTCCATTTGCCGTACCCTACGCATACCGCTGACGGATTCCCTCGCCCAGATAATGAAAGGCAAGGACCGTCAACATGATCATGATCCCCGGCGCAAGGACACACCATGGGGCGTTAAAAAGAAAGTTCTGGGATTCGGAAAGCATCCGCCCCCAGCTCGGCACCGGGGGCTGAATTCCCAGGCCCAGGTAGCTCATGGTGGCCTCCGCGAGGATCGCGTTGGAAAGCCCCAGAATTGACGCGGAAAGCAGGGAAGGCAGTATGTTCGGCATGATATGCACAAAGATGATCCGGATGTGGGAAACGCCCCACAGTTCCGCTGTTTTTACAAAGTCCCGGTGCTTGTACTGGAGCATGCCGCTGCGCATGATCCGCACAAAGCTGGGGATGAACAGAATCAGCAGCGCCAGAATCAGTGTCGCCTCCCCGTTGTTTAACAGTGCCACCATCACCAGCGCAAGGAGTATGCCGGGGAAGGCGCTTAACGCGTCCATCAGGCGCATCACGATCTCGTCCAGGAATCCCCCGGCGTAACCGGAAACCAGCCCCAGCGCGGAACCCAGGGCGGCGCTTCCCGCCACGGTGATCAACGCTGTCAGGAGGGTGTATTTGCCGCCGGTCATGATCCGGGAAAATACGTCCCTGCCGAAGTTGTCGGTTCCCAGCAGGTGTTTGAGGCCGGGGGGGAGGAAGCGGTTCCCGCTGTCCATGCCGTTGTAATCGTAGGGAAGGTAGAAGAGGCTCACCAGCACCATCCCCCCGATCAGCGCCGTGAGCACCGCGCCGATTTTGAAATCCGTTCCCCATGCTGTTTTCATGGTTTTACCGTACCCGTATCCGGGGATCGATGCTCTGGATGGCGATATCCACCAGGGTGTTGGCCGCGATCACGATAAAGGCGATGTACACCACCAGGGTCTGTACCATGGGGTAGTCCCGGCTGGTGATCGAAGCGATAAGGAGCCGGCCGATGCCGGGTATCGTAAAGACCTGTTCAATCACGATGCTGCCCGAAAAAATCTCCCCGATGATCATCCCCAAAAGGGTGACCCCCGGAATGATCGCGTTTTTGAGCACATGGATGTAGAGGGTCCGCCGGGGGGAATTACCTTTGCTGTAGGCGGTCCGCACATAATCGCTGCGGAGCTGCTGAAACACCGATGCCCGCAAAAATTTCACCAGTATTGCTGCATTCGGTATGGCGATGGCAAGGGCGGGAAACACAAGGTAGCCAAGAAAACCGGCGGTATTAGTCCGGTAATCAACATAGGCGCCGGGGACGAACAGTTTTAGTATCAGGCCGAAGACCCAGATAAATAACACCGCGAGAAAAAAACCGGGAAAGGAAATATTTACCGCAGTTAAAGTGTTCATGCTGCGATCAAGGGCGGAGCCCTCTTTTTTAACCGACAGTAATACTGTGGGAATCGAAATAATCAGAATGAAGCCTAAAGCGATGCTTGCAAGGCTGAATGTCACCGGCAGTCGTTCTTTAATCATCCCGGAAATGGATGCCCCCCGGAAACGGGAGGAGTTCCCCAGGTTTCCGGTAAGGAAATTTTTGAGCCAGGCAAAGTACTGCACCGGGAGAGGCCGGTCAAGCCCCATCTCGGCGCGCAGCGCCGCTACCTGTTCATCGGTGGCCTCGGTCCCCAGGGCGAGCAGCGCCGGATCGCCGGGGATGATGTTGAAGGCCGCAAAGGTGAACACCGATACCAGAAACAGGGTTATCAGCGTTATAATCAGCCTTCTTCCGATAAAATACAATGGGTCTCCTCAGTTTCGATATATCGTGGAGAAGTCAAACACATACAGGGGATAGTTTACCACCCCGCCGTAGCGGCCCTTTGGAAAGACCTTGAAACTCTGGATATCCTGAATATAGACACTGGCGGCGGCATCGGAAATGGCCTTCTGCGCTTCCTGATAAAAAGCGGCCCGCCTGCGGTCATCGGTTTCCTTCTGGGCCGCATCGTAGGCCTTGTCATAGTCGGCGCTTTTAAAGCTGATAAAGTTGCTCCCGCTGCCGGAATGGTACCGGGAGAGGAAGCCCCGGGGCGAAACAGTGTTGGAGTCAAAGGAGATGATTGTGGCCTCGTACTTGCGGCCCCGGTAGATGTCGGAAAGCCATGTCGCCCAATCAACCAGGCGGATGGCGGCGCTGATGCCGGCCTTTGCAAGCTGGTTCACCGCGACCTGGGCGGTATCAACGTGCATCGTATAATTTGAAGGGACCGTGATTTCCAGGTTAAAGCCCTTGGCGTAGCCCGCCTCTGCAAGGAGGGCCCTGGCCCGGTTCACATCAACCGGATAGGGGTTCGCCAAAGTTTTGTTGTAGTACGCGGTCAGCCCCGGAATGAGGGCGCTCCCCGAAGCATAGCCCCGGCCGTAAAAGGCGGTCTCGATGATCTCGTTCACGTCGATGGTGTAGTTAATGGCCTGCCGCACCCGGATATCGTCCAGGGGCTTGACGGCGTTGTTCAGGGCCAGAAGCTGCACCGAGTTGGAATTGCTTGCCACGATGTCGTACCGGTTGGTATCAATCTGTTCAAGCAGGGCGCCCGTGACCCCCGCGCCGTCGATGTTCCCCCCCTGCAGGCTGAGGAGCAGGGCGTCCGAATCTGCCGCAAAGACGAGGGTCACCTTGTCCAGTTTGGGAAGACTTGGGTTCCAGTAATCGGGGTTTTTTTTCAGCACCAGTGACTGCTGGGGGGTGTAGCTTTCGATGATGAAAGGCCCGGTCCCGATGGGGTTCTTCTCCCGATCGGCGTTACCCGCCGGCACAATCCCGATGGTGAGGTAGGTGAGGAATTCCGTGTCCGGCGCTTTCAGGGTGATCCTGATGTCCCGGCTGCCCGAGATTTCCACCTTTTCAATCTGGGTGAAGCCGGAAAACTTCGCTTCGATGGCCGCATTCAGGGCAAATTCCGCGTCCTTAACGGTGACAATGGACCCGTCGTGGAATTTGACCCCTTCCCGCAGGGTAAAGTTGTAAACAAGGCCGTTCTGCTCAATGGTCCAGCGTTCCGCAACGGCGCCTTGCATGTTCCCATCGGTATCGGGCTTTACCAGCCCTTCAAAGACATTAAAGAGGATGCTCCGGCCGTCCGCCGTGTTGGCGGCGCTTAAGGGGTCCAGGGTTGTGGGCTCGGAGGTAAAGCCGTAACGGAGTTCGGCAAGGCCCTTGTTTGCGGCCCCGGTGTCCCGCGCCGCCTTCCCGAAAAGGGCGGATGAAACCAGCATGAGCGCAAGCGCAGCGGCTGTCAATTTTTTTATATTCATAAGTACTCCTTGTTGTACCGTCTGCTTCTATTATACTGAAGGAATCCCTCCCGGTTCAACGGCAGCGGCAATGGCTAATCCGCTCAATCCGTGGTAGATTAAACCCATGAAGCGCCTGTTTCGGCTCCTTATCATCGTCTTTAGTATCCTCTCCCTGGGGGCGTTCCTCATTTCCTTCTATATGATAAGGAATCTGTACATACGCCATTCTGCGGAGGGAAATGCCCCGCTGAATTATCATTTTTCCCTGTACCTGCCGGACAATCAAAATGCCTTCTTTACCGAGATTATCCGGGGGGCGGAACGGGCGGCGGCGGAGGCCAACGCGGCGATTTCAATTCATTCCATCGATCCCGGGAAGAATGAGCTGGAAATGGCCGCCTATACCGGGGTGGACGGGGTTATCGTCTGCCCCTATCTGGAAGATGCCCTGGCCCGCAGGCAGCTTGAAAAACTGGGTCAGATTCCGGTGGTGATCATCAACCACAATATCCCCAACGATCAGCCCTGGCCCTTTATCGGCGCCAATAACTTTGATATGGGCCGCAGGTTGGGGGCCGAAACGGGCAAGATTACCGATGGCCCCATACGGCTTGCCCTGGTTTACAGCGATAAGGCACCGGGCATCTACGGTGAGCGGGAACTGGTGGAAATGGGCATCGCCAACGCCCTGGGGGACCGGCTTGAGGCGCCGATCCTGGAATACCGCACGAACCTGAACCCCCTGGACGCGGAGGCCCTGCTCTACCGGCTGCTGCCCCGGGCCGGTATCAATACCATCATCTTTACCGACGCCAACGATACCCTTGCCGCCGCCCAGACCCTCATTGATATGAACCTCGTGGGGCAGGTTCAGGTTATCGGATTCGGGGACGATCCGGGAATTCTGGAAAATATCAGGAAGGGGGTTATCGCCGCCACCGTGGTAACCAACCCTGAACGGATTGGCTACGAGGCGGTACGATCCCTGGCGGCCCTGCGGAGCACGGGATATACCTCCACCTCCATTGATACGGGTATCGAGATTATCGACTGGTTGAACATACGATGAGGAGCCTGCAATGAGGATGCCCCGCCGCATTTCCCGGTCCTTCCGGGTACAGATGCTGTTCAGCATATTCGGAGCATTTCTGCTGCTGGTACTCTCCACCGGCTATACCCTGGTCTCCACAAAAAATTTGCAAACCATTCTGAACAACAGTTTTGAACAGGAACGGTTTATCAAATCCATACAGGAAGACCTCATCTCCTATCAGGCGCCGCTGCTGGATTACCTGTCTACCCGGTCTTCCAACGCCCTCTCGCGGATACTTATCGACTCCCAGACCCTGCGGCGGAAAATTCCCGCCTATACCCCCATTACCGCTGACCGGGTGGAAATAAAAGAACGGGAACTTTACGCGCTGATTCACTCTTACCTGAATCTGGCGGATGAAGCGATGGAGGCAAAACGGGGCAGAAACATTGCCGCCTATACCCGGATGTACGATGAAATGACAGGATTACTGTCATATATCAACACGGAAATTGAAGCAATCAGCATTGGGCGTTTCCGCAATCAGACCGATTCCTACGGCCTCTTTATCACCGGGGCGGGGACCGTTCAGTTTTGGAACCTTCTGTTTATTGTTTTTGTTTCGATCCTCGCAGTATTACTGCTCCTCATGTCCGTGGGACGGGTCACGGACCCCCTGGTGCGGCTTTCGGCCATGGCGGCGGAACTGTCGGCGGGACATTTCGATATCGAAGATATTACCACCGATGGGGTGCGGGAGACCGAACAGGTGGTGGACGCCTTTAACCGGATGAAAAACGAAATCCGTAATTACATCGAAGAGATACACCTGCAGGAACACATCAAGGAAGAATATATGCAGGAACGGATGCGGAACATGAAGATGGAAGGATTGGTGCGGCGCATGGAAATTTACGCCCTCCAGGCCCAGATGAACCCCCATTTTCTCTTCAACACCCTGAATACGGGGATGCAGCTTGCCATTGTGGAGGGGGCCGACCGGACCGGCGAATACATGGAGTACATGGCGAAACTGTTCCGGCATATCATCCGCAACAAGGAAATCATCGTGCCCCTGCGGCACGAAATTGAAGGGCTGGAGCTTTATTTTAGTATTCTGAAAGTGCGGTTCCCCAAAAATCTCGATTTGATGCTGGACTGCGACGAGACCCTGCTGGACACCCGCAAGGTTCCGGTATCACTTTTGCAGCCCCTGGTGGAAAACTGTATTATCCACGGCTTTAAAAATATCCCGGAGGCCCCCCGTTCGCTCATCATGGTCAGGGCGGAACAGCAGGGGGGGCGGCTGATCCTCTCGGTCCGGGATAACGGCCAGGGCATGGATCGGGAAAGGATAGAAAAACTGCTCCATCCACAGTCTATCGACGAATCATCCGCCTCCCGGGTCATGGGGCTTGAAAACGTTATCCAGCGGCTCTACTTTTTCTACCCCGATGATCCGGAGGTCATCTCCATTCAAAGCGGACAGGGGCCTCTACAGGGAACCGTTGTCATCATCAGTATTGATACCGGGAGGGCGCCGTGTATCGCGTTCTGATTGTGGATGATGAGGAGCCGGTTCTGGACAGCTATGAATTCATGCTGAAAAGCGCCAATAGTTTTACCCTTGCCGGAAAGGCCCGCACCGGGTATGACGCCTTAAAACTGATCAATGAACTGCAGCCCGATCTGGTATTCATGGACATCAACATACCCGGCAGGGACGGCCTTGCGGTAATCGCCGAGGTACACAAAAAATATGCCCCCATGGTGTTTATCCTTTCCACGGCCTACGAGCGGTTCGATCTTGCCCAGCGGGCCATCCCCCTGGGTGTGTTTGAGTATCTGGTAAAGCCCGTATCAAAAAAAACCTTTTTCGCCGCATTGGAAAAAGTACGGGAACATCTGGACGCCCGTACCGCCGAACCGGAACAGGAGCCGGAAGGGGGGATACAGCGCTATTTACGGAAAACCATCTGGAAGGCGGCAGGGCAGGGGGAATGGGAACAGTACCGGGAAAAATTTGCCTTTCCTTCGGATAAGGGGATTGTCTGCATCCTGGAATTGGGGGAAGCGGCGGAAACCTATGGGAATACGATCATGGAGAAACTGTCCCTGCGCTACCATTGCCGGCACGATTTTAACATGAACCAGCGGTTCTGCCTTATGCTGGGGGATATTGACCGGGACGAACTTGAGGCTTGTGTAGAAAAGGTATGCCGGGAAACCCTTCCCGGAGAGGAATATGGTTACGGGATCGGCGGCTTGTACCACGGGAGCGAATTGTTCCAATCCTGCGGCGAGGCCCTGGAGGACCTGCGCCGGAAGCTGAACGGGAACGGCGCCGGAGGATTGCAAAACCGTGAACAACAGCGGATTATCCAGCTTCGCCGGAAAACCGGTATCGCTCCTCCTGAAGAAACAGTAAAACTGTTCGATGATCTCTGGAAAGATATTTTCGGCTCCCGTGATTTTGCGGTGGCAAAGGCAAAGATGGTTTCGGTCTTTATGTTCCTCATGGACGATTGCACAGGCTGTTACAGCGGCCATGCCGAAGTTTCGCCGCCCTTTAACGCGGCGGAGGAGATCATGGCCCTGCCGGACCTTGCTGCGTGGGAAGGATGGGCCGCTTCCGCCTTTGAGCACATTCAGCGTCAGGCGAATCTCCGCCGTTCCGGGAGTTTCCCCCTGCCATTGGTAAAGGCCATCGAATACATCCATGACCATTATGCCGAAAGTATCCAGCTCTCCGATGCCGCCGATGCGGCCCAGGTTTCCGCCGCCTATTTAAGCCGCCTCTTTTCGGAACACCTGAAGGCCAATTTTATCGATTATATTACGGAACTTCGGATAGGACAGGCGGAAAAATTCATCCGGGAATCCCGGATGAATATCAAGGAAATCGCCTTCGCTGTGGGTTATCAGGACCCCAATTATTTCAGTAAAATTTTCAAGAAGATCACCGGATTGTCCCCCCGGACCTTTGGGGCGCGAGCGGAGGAGTCCGTATGAAATCAGTGAATTTATTTTTAACCACGAACCACACGAACACCACGAACAAGGCCGATAAGGTTCTCAATCCCTTCGTGCTGTTCCTGTCCTTAGTGCTTATGTTTCTCTTTTCCTGTCAGGCAAAGAACCTTGTCCCTCCGCCCCCGGAGCCGGGCCGGCCATCTCCCGCAGCCGTACAGCCCCGGCAGTCGGGTACTGAAAAAAAGGTTACCATCGGCTTTTCCGTTGCCACGGCTACCTTTATCCTTGAACGGTGGAACAAGGACATGAAGATTTTTTCCGCTGCGGCGAAGGAACTGGGGGCCGATGTGCTGGTGCAGCTTTCCGCCGGAGGAATCCGGGAGCAGATAGCCCAGATAAACTATATGGTTACCCAGAACATCGATATCCTGGTGGTCATTGCCCACGATTCGGAACTGATCGCCGGGGCCGTTAAGCAGGTCCGGGACGCGGGAATCCCCGTCATCGCCTATGACCGGATGATCCTGGGGACGCCCATTGACGCGTACATTTCCTTTGACAGCCGGGAGGTGGGCCGTCAATACGGGCGGGCGCTGATCAGCGCCGTTCCAAAGGGGACCTACCTGGTGGCCAACGGCTCCCTTCACGATACAAACAGCTTTGACATCAACGAAGGACTGCACGAGATACTCGATCCCCATATTGCGGCGGGGAGCATCGAAATTGGGCGGGAGATCTGGCTTGAGGAATGGAGCTTTGACGAGGCCCTGGAGAAGATCGGCGCCGTCTTCGAGGAAACTACTGCCTTCGATGCCATCGCCTGCGGCAACGACGCCATCGCAAGTGCGGCGATTCAGCTCCTGTCCGAACGGCGTCTCGCCGGGAAGGTGGCGGTAGTCGGTCAGGACGCGGAACTGATCAGCTGCCAGCACGTTGTCGAAGGGCTGCAGCTCATGACCGTGTATAAACCCATCGGCAAACTCGCCTCCCGGTCGGCCCGGCTCGCCATGGCCATCGCGACACAGGAAGACTTCCCCCCCGACACCCTTTTGGAAAACAACAGCGGCGCACCGATACCTTCATATATAGAAAAACCGCTGGCAATTTATAAGGACAACATGGATGCGGTTATTAAGGATGGGTTCCATTCCTATGAGGATGTGTACCGAAATAGTGATCTTTAGCATTTTATTGACATCAAAATATTCTCTCATTACTCCGGCCAATGCGGCGCCGGCGGGGATAATTCCTTATTTTTGTCAAAACTTTACGATATGAAAAAACCATAGCTCCGGATAGTATTATTAATAAACACGTTGTGTTTAATTCAAGTTTATTATGGAGGAATTAAATGAAGAAAATTTTAGCAGTAACACTGGTCCTTTGCATCGCGGCGGGCTTCGCCTTTGCCGGCGGGGGAAAAGCCGGCGGGAGCAGTGCATCCGGCGGTTCAACCTTTATCGGCATTGCCATGCCCGAGACCCATGTTCAGCGCTGGGTGAAAGATGGGGCTTCCCTCAAAAAGTTCGCCGAAGAAAAGGGCTACCGGGCCGAAACATCCTTTGGTGATGCGGACCAGAGTGTGCAGAACCGGCAGATCGAAGGCTTCCTGACCCAGGGCGCCAAGGTCCTCGTTATCGGCAGCGTCAATGAAGGGGTTATCTCCGCAGTGGCTTCCGCCGCACAGGACAAGGTGGCGGTCATCGCCTATGACCGGATCATCTCCAACTCCGCCGACTATGACTACTACATCACCTTCAACAACTTCAAGGTCGGCCAGTTCCAGGGCCAGGGTATTGAGCAGGGGCTGAATTTGAAAGCCGCCACCGCCGCCAATCCCAAGTACATCACCCTCTTTGCGGGGTCCCCCACAGACGGCAACGCCTTCTTCTTCTATGACGGCGCCATGAGCGTCCTCAACCCCTACATCGACAGCGGCGTCCTTAAAGTCGTGGGGCCCTATCCCAAGACCTCCAAAGATACCGCCAACTTCCAGCGGATCGCCACCGAAAACTGGTCCGGCCCCATTGCCAAGACCCGGATGGAAAACCTCCTGAACAACGATGCCCGGGATGTGGTGCTTGACGCGGTCCTCGCCCCCAATGATACCCTGGCGCGGGCCATCATCGAAGCCTGCCTTGCGGATGCCAAATATGCGGCGGCGGGTAAGCTCCCGGTGACAACCGGCCAGGACGCGGAAGCGGATTCAACCCTGTCCATCAAAAACGGCCGGCAGTATATGACCGTATTCAAGGACACCACCAAACTGGCGGAAGCGGCCATTCTTCTGGCGGATCAGATCCTCAAGGGCCAGACCATCAACATCCCCGGCGCCACCCTGGCTTCCGGTGATCTTCTCTCCATCGGCGATACCGGCAAGAAGGTGGTAAAGGCCTACCTGCTGGAACCCATCCTCGTAACCAAAGACAACTGGCAGGTTCCTGTCCAGGCAGGTTTCTATACCCCTGAAGAAGAAGCCCGGCTCAAGTAAGATTTTTTACCACAACGGACACGAGGGGACACAAAAGGAAAAAAACGATAAAATCCTTTGTGTTCCTTCGTGTCCGTTGTGGTAATTATAAGTGGTATGGGGGCAGAAATGAGCGATGAATACATTCTTGAAATTGAAGACCTGATCAAGGATTTTCCCGGCGTGCGCGCCCTGGACCGGGTTAACCTCAAGGTTAAGCGGGGGGAAATCCATTCCCTCTGCGGGGAAAACGGCGCGGGAAAGTCCACCCTCATGAACGTCATCAGCGGGGTTTATCCCAGGGGCAGCTACGAAGGCCGGGTTATCTACCGGGGCCATGAGACTAATTACCACAGCGTCAAGGACAGTGAAAAGGAAGGGCTTGCCATCATCCATCAGGAACTGGCCCTGAGCCCCTATCTCTCGATTTATGAAAATATTTTTCTTGGACACATGAAGACCATGCCTTCCGGAGAGAAGGCTCCCGCAGGGGCCTACCGGTTCGGCATTATTAATTGGGATTATTATATAAAGGAATCGCAAAAATATCTGGATCGGGTAGGTTTGAAAGAAAGCCCCGCCACCATTGTCAGCAAGCTGGGGGTGGGAAAACAGCAGCTCGTGGAAATTGCCCGGGCCCTTTCCAAAGAGGTGGATCTCCTCATACTTGATGAACCTACATCCTCGCTCAACGATGAGGAGAGCAGCCATCTGCTGGACCTCATCCTTGAATTCAAGCGTCAGGGCATTACCTCCATCATGATCTCCCATAAGTTGAACGAGGTCCTTAAAACAGCGGACAGCGTTACGGTCCTCCGGGACGGCAGATCCATTTCCACCTTCGATGTTAAAAAAGACAAGCTCACCGAGGCCATGCTGATCAAAGACATGGTGGGCCGGGATCTGACCCACCGCTTCCCGGAACGGAAAAGTTTCCCCGGGGACACCATCATGGAAGTAAAGAACTGGACCGTTTACCACCCGGATTACCATACGATTAAGGTGGTGGACAACGCTTCTTTCTACCTGCGGAAGGGGGAGATTCTGGCCTTCTGCGGCCCCATGGGGGCGGGCCGGACCGAGCTGATGATGAGTGTCTACGGCCGATCCTACGGCTCCCGGAGCGAGGGGGAACTGTACATTCATGGTACGCAACTGCGGCTGAATTCCGCCGCGGCCGCCATCAGGGCGGGGCTGAACTATGTTTCGGAGGATCGGAAGGGCCTGGGGCTCATCCTCATCCAGGATATCAAGACCAATATTTCTACCTCCTCATTGGGGAAACTTTCCCATGCGGGGGTGATGGACGCCCAAAAAGAAATTGAAGCGGCGGAAAAGTACCGCGGGGAATTACAGATCAAAACCCCTTCGATAAACCAGCTTACCCGGAACCTTTCCGGGGGGAATCAGCAGAAGGTGGTGGTCGGCCGTTCCCTGCTGGCGGACCCGGATATTTTTATCGTGGACGAGCCCACCAGGGGAATCGACGTGGGGGCCAAAACTGAAATCTACAGCATCCTCAACGATCTGGTTGCCCTGGGCAAGAGCGTTATCATGGTGACCTCCGAACTCCCCGAGGCACTGGGGCTGGCGGATCGGATCTATGTTATGAACGAGGGAAAAATCAAGGGTATGCTTATGCATGAGGAAGCTACCCAGGAAAAGATCATGCAAATCGCCCTGGTAGGATAAACTTTTAGACAATTAAGGAGACAGAAATGAGCGACAGCGTGGATAAAAAGAATACCGTCCTTACCCTGATTAAAAACAATATCCGGAGCTATACCATGTTCCTGGTACTGGTGGCGATCATGGTGGTTTTTGCCTTCCGGACCGGGGGCACCAACCTCAATTCCCGGAATTTTACCAATATCTTTATCCAATATTCCTACGTGCTCATCCTGGCAGTTGGCATGGTACAGGTGATGATCATCGGCTGCGTCGACCTTTCGGTGGGTTCGGTCTGCGCCTTCGTGGGAGCCATCAGCGCCATGGTTTACAATACCGGCGTGGGGATGGTTCCTACCCTGCTGGTTGCCCTTGTCATCGGCCTCCTCATCGGCGCCTTCCAGGGCTTCTGGGTCGCCTATCTGAAAATCCCCGCCTTCATTGTTACCCTGGCGGGTATGCTTCTCTTCCGGGGCCTTACCTACATCATCACCAAGATAAATCCCATCGGCCTTAAGGACGACGGCTACAAACAGATGGCTTCGGGGATGCTGGATTTTCCGGCCCTGGAGTTCGGGGGTGTCCACTACACCGCCCTGATCATAGGGGCGGCCCTCTTCATCATCTATGCGGCATCGGAGTGTATTTCCCGGCAAAAACGAATACGGAATAAATTTGAAATTGTCCCCCTTCCCCTTTTTATCGGGAAGCTGGTGGTATTGGGGGCCCTTATCATCGGCCTCTCCCAGCGTTTCGCCACCTACCGGGGTCTCCCCAACGTGGTCATTGTTTTGGGGATTACGGTTTTAGTCTTCAATTTCATCATGAAAAGAACCGTTCTGGGCCGCTACATCTATGCCGTGGGGGGCAACGCCCGGTCGGCTAAACTTTCGGGGATCAATTCCGAACTGGTGTCCTTCCTGGTTTTCTGCATCATGGGGCTGCTCTCCGGTCTTGCGGCGGTGGTCTCCACAGGCTATATGAACAGCGCCCTTCCCCAGGCGGGGAACCTCTTCGAGATGGACGCCATCGCCGCCTGTTACATCGGCGGGGTTTCCGCCTCAGGCGGCATCGGTACCGTTTTCGGGGTCATTATCGGCGGTCTCGTGATGTCCGCCATCAACAACGGTATGTCCCTGATGAACCTGGGCCAGCATTACCAGTACGTGGTCAAGGCCGCGGTGGTGCTCCTGGCGGTGTTCTACGATGTGTATACCCGGCGCAAGTCAGGGTTGAGTTAAGTGAGGCAGTTCCAAAACTAACCATCGATCCACCGACGAACCGCAGGGCCTGCCCTGCGGTTTTTTTTCGATTTTTTTCATTTTTCTCTTGACATATTGTACTAGTGCATTTATGATTGTACTAGATGAATAGTACAAATGCCGAATCGATGAATTTCTCATTGGACCCGGCCAACGGCGTGCCCATTTACCGGCAGATCATTCAGCAGATCGAGTACGGCATTTTGTCGGAGCGGCTCAGGACCGGGGACAAACTGCCCACCATCCGCTCCCTGGCGGTTGACTTAAAGATCAACCCCAACACCATAGCCAGGGCCTACGGCGAACTGGAGATTCGGGGTATCCTGGCAACCCAGGTGGGAAGCGGCACCTATATTTCTGACAAGCGCCCCCCTGCGGAGGATGACGGCAGAATCCGCAAGATACAGGAACTGCTTGCCCGCTTTATGCAGGAGATGCGGGGGCTGGGGGCGGATAAAAAAGAGATCATCGAATTGATAGAAGAACTGTAAATCAATGAGGGATGAAGGAGGGTGAGATGAAAACAGTAAAACGGCGAAAGAATCAGGAAACCCTGGTTAAAAACAACCAGGGCCGGGAAAGGCGGCGGGATTTTATGATGGGCCGCGCGGGGATTTGCCTTTTAACAATCATTGCGGTTTTTCTGTGGATGCTGTATGCGTCCTCCCGCCGTGTTCCCGGTTTTGCCGAATGGGGGATCTTTCTGGCGGTGTCCCTTGCGGTAATCATCATCACCTTTTCCATTCAGAAACTTGAGGAATGGGAGCGGGCCATCGTGCTCCGCTTTGGGCGCTTCAAGAAAGTGCGGGGACCGGGACTTTTCTTTCTCATTCCCATTGCGGACCGGATCGCAAAGATCGTTGACATCCGCATTCGGGTGACGGACTTTTCCGCGCAGGAAACCCTTACCCGGGACTCGGTTACCGTTACGGTGGACGCCATCTGTTTCTGGCTGGTCTGGGACCCGGAAAAGGCGATCCTCGAAGTTGAGAATTATCAAGATGCGGTGATCCTCGCCTCCAAGACCGCGCTGCGGAACGCCGTGAGCAGCCACGATCTTTCTACGTTTCTGGAACGGGGGGACCTCATCGAAAAGCAGATACAGGAAGATGTTGACAGGAAAACTACCGAATGGGGGATCACGGTCCAGTACATCGAAATTACCGACATCCAGATTCCGGAAGAATTGCAGGATTCCCTTTCCCGGCTTGCCCAGGCGGAGCGGGAAAAGAAGAGCCGCATCCTCCTTGCGGAAGCGGAGATCGAGATCGCCAAGAAACTTGAGGAAGCGGTACAGGTCTACGCCAAAAACGAACCGGCGATGAAACTGAAAATTCTTTCCATCCTGAACGAGGGCCTTAAAGCGGGGAACTCCATGATGCTGGTTCCCAATTCCATCACCGAGGAACTGAAAGGAAAAGACATTTTTGGTTTACAAGCCCTGAACAAGATTAAAACCCATGAGGAAAAAGGAGACGCAAAATGACAGTAGTAAAAGCGGAAAACGTGGTTAAGGATTACGGCCTTAACGGAAATACGGTACACGCCCTGCGCGGGGTGAACCTCGAATTTCAGGGCGGGGAATTTGCCGCCATCGCAGGCCCATCGGGAAGCGGCAAGTCAACCTTTCTCCATCTGGCGGGGTGCCTCGACACGATCACCTCCGGGAACATAAGTATCGGCGGTTCCGACACGGCGCGGCTCTCCAAAACCCAGCTTGCGCTGCTGCGGCGGAACAGCATCGGCTTTATCTTTCAGGCATACAACCTGATCCCGGTGCTTACCGTGGAAGAGAACATCGGCTTTCCCCTTACGCTGCTGGGCATTGACCGCGGTGAAATCAGGGAGCGGGTGGCCCAGGCATTGGAGGACGTGGGTCTTGAAGATATGGCCAAACGCCGCCCCAAGGAAATGTCAGGGGGCCAGCAGCAGCGGGTGGCTATAGCCCGCGCCCTGATAAAAAAGCCCGCACTGATCCTCGCCGATGAGCCCACCGCAAACCTCGATTCAAAAATCGGCCGGGAAATTCTTGAACTGATGGTTGCCCTGAACAAAAAAGAAGGGACCACCTTCATCTTCTCTACCCATGATTCCATGGTCATGGAATTTGCCCGCCGCATCGTGCATATCCGTGACGGCATGATCGAAAACGATGAGGTCAAATCAGCATGAAACCGCGTTTCATATTCGATCAATTAAGGAGTTATCATGAAACACTCAAGCGTTCTTGAACTTAAGCGTATTGCCTTCCGCAGCCTGGCCCGGCACAAGGTAAAAACTTTGCTTACCTGTGCGGGAATCATGATGAGCGCGGCGGTCTTTATTATGATACGGAGCTGGCTGGGGGGGATGTTTCTGGAATCCCGGCGGAGCATCATCAACTACGAGATGGGTTCCGCAAAACTGCAAACCAAACTCTACTTTGACAAAAAAGATGAGATGCCCGCCTATGAGAATTTCCCGGACTGGGAAATGTACGCCGATGCCCTGGACGCGGCGGGCTACAACACGGCCCCGCGGTATGACTTTTCCGGGACCCTCTTCTCATGGTCAGGCTCCTCGCCGGTGGTGATACACGGCGTGGTTCCCGAACGGGAAGCACGGATGCTGGCCTACCCGGAATACATAGAATTCGGGCGCTTTATCAAAGACGGCGAATTCGGCGTGGTCCTGGGGGTTAACACCGCGGACAAACTCAAGCTGGGGGTTCCCACCCGGCCCACAACAACAGAGCTTGAGGATCTGGTTACTACCATCGCATCAAATAAGGCCGAGGCGGAATTTGTCCGGTCCTGTTACCAGAGTCTCCAGGCGGTTTCTGAATTGGGGGAAAGCAGGGAAATGGCCGAAGAGCGGGTGAAGGGCAGGATGGCGCTGAAGCGGGATCTTGCCCCGGCGGATTTGGAAAAACTCTGGGGCCTCTGCGGAGACGCGGGTAGAAATGACGTGCGTATCTCCACGGTGATCGATTACAAAATGGCGCCGGAGAATATCCACAGGGACAAGTGGGATGCTGACCTCTGGCCCCTCTTGACCCAGGCGGAGAAGTCCCTTGTAGGGGCAGCCTACGAATACGATGACCTGCTGGAAGCCTATATGCTGGTGGAAAGTGATCCCGCAAAACTCAACGCGGCATTGGCCGCCATGATACGCATCGACTATTCCGGCGCGGTGCGGCATGTAAACCAGGTGATCGACGCCAAGGTGGTTGGCACGATCAACTCACCGGACGTGGCCATCAACTTCAACGTGGGTTATATGCCCCTGGACGTGCTGCAGGGAGATGATGGCATGGCCCTGGAAGGCCGGGTTACGGAACTCTTAATCCGGGACAAAAAAATGGGCGTGGCGGACATGACCAGTAAAATCGAGACAAAGGATGCAATCAAGGCCGTCCTTGCCGCAGGGCTGGCGAAACAGGGACTCTCTTTAAGCGATGAACTGGAGGTCTTTACCTGGGAGGAGTACAACGCGGATTACCTGGGTTACGAGAGTTTGGAGTATGGGGCTACGGGCATTGTTTCCGGCCTTCTCTTCTTTCTCGCCCTCATCGGCATAAGCAACACCATGCTGTTGGCGATATTGGAGCGGACAAAAGAAATCGGCATGATGCGCGCCATGGGCATGACCAACGGCCAGCTCGTGTTTGTCTACATGACCGAGGCTTTCTTTCTGGGGCTTCTGGGCTCAATACTGGGAGTGATATTGGGCTGCGCCATCAATTACCCCATGGTGAAGTACGGTGTGAGCTTCGGCTCCATGGTGGAAGCCTTGGACGGTCAGGTGGCGGGTCTGCGCTCAGCCAGCATCTACCGGAGTATGTGGGATATTCCCCTCATCATTGGAACCGGTATTATTGCCACGGTTCTCTCCTCCCTTATGGCCTTCCTTCCAACCCGGCGGGCGGTCAGGATGGAGATCACCGAAAGCCTGCGGTTTGAATAAAGGAGCGAAAGATGGGAAATAACTACAGACAGGGCGGGATGCTGACCTTTATCAAAGTTGCGTTCCGAAACATTTTCAGGAATGGCCGGCGCACGGCTTTTTGCGTGGTGGCCGTGGGGGTGGCGGTGTTTTTCATCGCCTTCTATTCGGGTTTCATCGACGGAATGCTCAACAGCATGAACGAGACGGTGCAGATATTCGAGATAGGCCATGTGCAGGGGGTAAGCGCCCAGTACGAGGCGGAAAGCGAACTTATGCCGGTACAGTACCCCGTAGCCGAAGGCAAGAGCCTTGCCGCTCTTACGGAACAGATTAGGGGGATCTCCGGCGTAAAGGCGGTGCTCCCCCGGATCAAAGCCTATGCCACATTGCAGGAAGCGAGCCTTAAACACGCCATCCTCTGGGGGGTGCGGATGACAGAGGAAACGAAGGTCAACTACTTCAACCTTACCGACCGGGGAGACGGACTTCTGGAGGGCCGCTATCCCGCGCCGCTCAGCAATGAGTGCGCCGTGGGCCTGCGTTTTGCGGAGAAGACCGGCCTTAAAATCGGGGATCGCATCCCCCTTAAAACCGTGTCGGCCCAGTTCTCCGACAAGCTCTGGTCGCCCACGGTTACCGGCATCTTCCGCTTTGACTTTACCGCGGCGGATCAGGATTACATCATCGTTGATTTTGACCGGCTCCAGCGCCTCCTCGTGCTGGACGATGAGAGCCAGCAGATCATCGTCTATGCGGAAGACCCGGAAATGAGCACCCGCATAGCCGAGCAGATGAAGGGCATCATGGGAAGCGATGACCGGATCACCCGCTGGCAGGATCAGCTTTGGATAGCCATGATGGTCGGTTATAAGCCCCTGTTCACTGTTATCTTCCTGATATTCCTCGTGGTGGCCTGTCTCCTCATCGTCAACACCATCACCATGATCATCCACGAACGGATAAAGGAAATCGGCATGATGGGGAGCCTGGGCATGACCCGCCGGGAGATCGTGATGACCTTCTTCTTCGAGTCCCTGTTCCTGGCCATGTTCGGGGCTACCGTGGGGGTATTATTGGGGGGCATTATTACCGGTATCTTACAAAACACGCCGATACGATGGACCGCCATGATGGGGGAAAGCGCCGTGGCCACCATGCCCCTGGCCAACACGATCTTTGTGGATTTCAGCTTTCCCCGCCTTTGCCAGAACTGGCTCATGGGCGTGGTGGTAACATCGATTTTCACCCTGTTCCCGTCGATAAAAAGCGCCTGGGTGGAACCGGTGGAAGCGCTGCGGAGGTAGGATGAATGAAGAATATTTAACCACAGAGTGCACAGAGAATGTACACAGAGGACACAGAGGGAAGAGGAAGAAGGGAGAAATCATGGTTTTTCTTCTCATTATTTTCTTCCTCTGTGTACTCCGTGTACCCTCTGTGTCCTGGAACCTTCGGTTCCTTCGTGGTTAATCTTCTTCTTAACTTTATGAAAGGAGCATAAGTATGAAAACGAAAGTATCAGTATGCGTAGTAGTTCTCCTGGTATCGGCAGCGGTATTTCCGCTTTTTGGACAAACCCCAAATGCCGCAGAATTACTGCGGCGGGTGGATAATAACGAGGTCTACAACACTATCGAGTACGAAGGCGAGATGATCATCGAATACCAGAACCGGCGCTACGTGAAGGTGATGAAGACCTGGGCAAAGGGCACTGCGGACAGCTTTATCGAATTCACCAATGCCGAAGACAGGGGGACCAAGTACCTCAAGAAAGGGGCGCGGCTGTACGTGTATTCCCCCGACACCGAGGAGGTGATGCTCATTTCCGGCCATATGCTTAAAGAGAGCATGATGGGTTCCGATCTCTCCTACGAGGACACGATCAACAACGACAGCCTTTCCAGCCGTTACGATCCGGTCATTTCCGGTTCTGAGCTGTGGAACGGGCGGGACTGCTGGGTGCTGGATCTAAGCGCGAAGAAAAGAACCGAGAGTTACCCCCGGCAAAAACTCTGGATCGACAAGGAAAACGGGGACATGCTCCACAACGAGCAGTTCGCCCTGTCCGGGGCAAAGCTCAAGGAATTCACCATGCTCAGGGTGGAAGTAATCGGCGGCAGGCGCTTCCCCGTGGAATACGAAATGCGCGACCTTTTACGGAAAAACAGCAAGACAACTTTCGTGATGAAGAACGTTGTCCTGGACCAGCCCATCGCGGACTCGGTATTCAGTCAGAGGAATCTGGAACGGTAGTGGACTTGTTCGAGAACCCGGTTGGTTCTCTCACAAGTCTCGCAAAATGCTACGCATTTTGCATTTTTCAGTGGAAGTTGTTCAATAACTGAAGTTATTGAACAACTCTAATGTATGAGGGGGCGGTGATGAAGAAAGTACGCAGCTGCAGTTATACTGTTTTTTTATTTGCGGCGATAGTGATTCTGTCGGGTAATGTGCGTATCTCTGCGCAGGACAGCGGAATCAAGGTTTCCGGCATTCTGGACAGCAGTGTTACTGTGGGAGCAGGAGCGGGGGATGCGCCGGACTTTTTTTACGGCATCGAAGAATACGCAAACCTGCGCATTCAGGCCCGGCTTCGGGAAAAGGCGGTGTTTTACGGGGCCTTTAATTTTATCGCCGCATCGGGGACATCTGCCCAGGCCGCAGCGGCCCTCGGCGCGCTGAATGGCGTCACCGGGTGGGGGCTTGCGGGATCGACATTTTCCGCCGGGACCCATTATACAGCCGCCCTGGAACTGGAGCGGCTCTACTTCAGGCTGAACTTGAAGTATATCGACATTGAGACGGGGCTTATGCGGCTGGCCTTTGGGTACGGCCAGGTGTTCGCTCCCACTGACTTCCTCAATCTCCGTAATCACCTGGTTCCCGATGCCCGTCCCCGGGCCATCCTGGGGGGCGCGCTGTACTACTATCCCGTAGATGCCGCCAAAATTTTTGCCTTTGGAGCCGCCCCCAGGGACCCCTTTGCCTCCGACGGAGGAGGTGCCCTTGCGGGGCTTTCCGGGGATTGGCATTGGGACAGGGCCAGCCTCCAGGCCCTCTACGCCTTTGAAACACCCCATGACGGGGCAGATCAGGGCGTCCACCGGATGGGGCTTTCCCTAAAGGCGGATATAGAAGTGGGCATCACCGCGGACATGCTCTATACCTATAACGGAGCGGAGGAAACCGGCATTGAAGGGCTTGCCGCCGCCGCAGGGATCGATTATTCCTTTTGGGATGGCCGTTTTTATGTCCTTGCGGAGTACCTTTACAGTGGTTCCGCCTCATCAACTTCAACAGATAACGGAAATTTGGGCGGTTTTTCCTGCCAACACTACCTTTTTACCCAAATTCTCTACCGTTTCAGCGATTATACCAATGTAAATCTGGGATTCCTCACCTCTTTTGACGACCGTTCCTTCACCCCCATCCTCGGAGCGTCCCATGAACTCTTCCAGGGCTTTAGTCTGGACCTTTCCTGCCGCGTACCCCTGGATTCGAGCGTGTTTCAGGATGGCGGCGAGCGGGGAACCCTGGGCCCCCTGCCCCCGGGAGCCGTCGAAGGCAGCCGGTTTCAGCTAACCCTCAAGGCCCGGCTTCGTTTTTAACCAAAATCTCAGGTCCCCTCCCTGTGAACAGGATAAACGCATAGGAATTAACAAGAATAACCACGAACAGTTTTTTATAGGCAGCCAGCTTTGCCTCATGCTTCTTTGCGTCCCGTGCATAGTGATATTCCCCCTTCTCAACATTTGGTAGATTTCAGCAAGTACCCGCCTCCTCAGGCCGGTCCGTACCAATCCCGCCTTTTTATATTCGCAAAGCCGTTCATATCACCGCCGCAGTTTCAGGCTGCTGTCCAGGACATGATTGAGTGACTAGGTCAGCAGGGTCGCCGCAAGCTTCCGCCCCTGCTTGTTCGTCCCCCTCATACTGGTCGAAGTATTGGAGTTTGACACTTTGGGAGCAGACCGCAAATAGCGGGTGTTATGCTTTGAGTTCTTGAACCGGCTCACCTCAATAATATCCGCGATGATCGCTATGGCGATGAAGACGCTTATCCCCTTCACGCTGGTCAAAATCCCGATCTCCCGCATAAAGGGCGCGGCATAAATCAATACCCTCTCCTTGAGCGCCTCCACATCCGCCTCGTCCCGCTCAAGCCGATCCAGCAGCTGGTTTACCTGAAAGTTCAGAGCCGTCCCGGGCGAGAGGCCCCGTATTCTGGCCCGGCTTCGTTTGTCGAATATCTCTTCCTGGGTAAACCCGTACAGATGTTCCTTCAATAACGAGTGTATCCGGTTCTTCAGTTGGGCGTTTTGCTTCTTGTACAGCCGGTAGGTCGAAAAAAGACTCCGTAATTCCTGTATCTCCACAGGCGGCAGGGTCACCGGACAGGCCGTCTGTTCTCCGGAGAGCACCTGCATCTTGATGAGCCGGCACAGCTTGTCCGCAGACCTTTCATCCCGATAATTTGCATAGTCCCTCCGCAAAACGTGATTGTTCGGCGGAACTCCGGTATACTTGACCAGCAGACCAAAGGTCTGACGTCTATTCGGGGTATTGATCCGCTTAAAAACCAATCCCCAGGAAGCATGCAAACGAAGTTTGCCTGCGGTTACCGGTTGTTATTCGTGGTTACGGGGTCAGTGTTCTGCCCCAGGTCCTCAGCAACCGGTAGTTGTCCTTCCGAACTCCTACAGCATACCAGATAAACCACATACTATTTATCATAGCTTCGTGGTTAATTAATTTCTATTTTGGAACCGGCTCATCTATTTTTCAAAGAAAAAAACAAGGGCCTTTCTTATTGATGTATCCCAGAAATCCCAGTCATGGGCCCCGGTCCATTCCTGATATTCATGCCCGTAGCCCTGTTCTTTAAGAAGCGCGGAAAGGCGGCGGTTTTGGTCCAGCCGTATATCTTCCGTGCCGCAGGTGATCATGAGCCGGGGACGTTGGGGGGCGCGGGCCGCAGTACCGGCAATCTCAAAGAGGTCCTCCCCGGCCATGGGTTCCGGGTTTACCCCAAAGACCCCCTGGAGGCTGCGGTAACCCGGGCTGTCCTTTGGGGTCTCCTCAAGCCGCCAGCGTATGTCGGTGACCGCGGAAAAGGCGGCGCAGCCTGCGTATTGGCCGGGAAAGTTAAATGCGCATTTCAGGGCGCCGTAACCGCCCATGGAAAGCCCGGCGATCCAGGTTTTTGAGGGGTTCTGTTCAATATGGAACATCCTGTTGCAGAGTTCCGGCAGCTCTTTGGTTATATAGCTGAAATACGCCCCGCCGAAACGTTTGTCGGTATAAAAAGTACGCCCCGCCTCGGGCATGATCACCGCGATATCGTATTTACTTACGTAATATTCAAGGCCGGTATAGCGCATCCATGCCTGGGCGCTCTGGCCCCGGCCGTGGAGCAGGTACAGGACCCCCCGGCAATCGGGCTTATGGGGCTTGTCATGGGGAAGGATGACGGCCAGGGACGTATCGATCTGAATCGATTCGGATTTTAACTCGCATTGTATGAAGGCCATGGGTGAATCATAGGTGATTCGGATGTTTTTTTCAAGATTTTTCCCTTGATTTATCGCAAAAGGCGGGGTAGGGTGTATATATGGATGCAGCAGTGCCTGTTTTGAGTGAAGAAGAAGAACGGCTGATCAAAGAGATTGTAGCCTGGCTCGGGGAAAAGAACCCCGATGAAAGGGAGATGGTACAGCAGCACATCCAACGCCTCAGGGGCCTGGGGGAAGCGGTTTTCCAATATCCTTCGGTTCGGGAATCCCATGTATTGCGGGGCGAAGCCCGTGACGGGGATAAGCTCATCGAATCTCTTTGCGCTTTTTCCGGTTCTTCACGTTTGCTTCATCTCCCCACCAAGGTTGTGGCTGCCCGCAGTTTTCTGGTGGCCAAATTTCATGCCTTTTCGATGCTTGCCCTTTTGGCCCGGGAGAACCCTGAGTATTATAAACCCCTGCGGCGTATCCTTTTTTCGGTCATCAGCACCCTGATAACCGCAGAGGTCTACCTTTCCTGCCTGGGGGACAGCGCCTTTCCCCGGAACCTCAAGCTGGGGATAGCCAACGACCTTATTGCCCTCTGGGACAGCGGCACGGACTCCCGCGCCATCCGCCATCTGCCCGCTCTGGAAACCCTCTGGACCGCCCGTGAATCGGCGCCCCCCAGCTTCGGCACCATGGACGGTAACAGCGAACTTCTACGGATCACCATCGACATGGGGGATGACTGGCAGGATTTTCTGGTGGAGGAATCCACCAGTGACGAGGCCACCTGGGCGCTGGAGGAATTTCTTTTCAGCCTTTCCTACGAAGAACTTCAGGAGGTCCGGTCCCGGCTTATCCGTTTTGGAATCCCCGCGGTGAATTACGATGAGATCCGCTCCTACCTGGGCCGTAAGCCCTCCTACACCATGGTGAAAGGGGCGGACATCAAAGACATCTATAACTTTTATGTTGACCGCCGGGACGCCGCCCTGTTCCGCAAAAGGACCGGCGCCTCCGGCCCCATCCATACTTTGGAAGAGCTTTACCTTAAATACCGGATTATCCTGGAGCAGAGCTAACACAGACACGGAGGAGGGAGGGCGTCCCACGCCCGAATGGGCGTTTCCCTTTGGAACCGGGGTTTATGCTATTGTTTTTCGTATTCCTGGACTTCGTTATTGAGACATTCTAACCTGACGCCCGCCTGTTCAAACATGGATTCCGAATCCTCCGCGTCATGGTAGCGGCGCTGGCAGACCACCCGGACAATGCCGCAGTTGATGATCAGCATGGCGCAGGTCCGGCAGGGGGTCATCCGGCAATAGAGGGTGGCCCCTTCGATGGAGATGCCCCGCTTGGCGGCCTGGCAGATGGCGTTCTGTTCCGCATGGACGGTCCGCACACAGTGGGTGGTGATGGTTCCGTCCTCGTGGAGCATTTTTTTGAACTGGTGCCCCACTTCGTCGCAGTGGGGCAGCCCGGCAGGGGCCCCCACGTAGCCGGTTACCAGGAGCTGGTTGTCCCGGGCGATGACGCAGCCCGAACGGCCCCGGTCACAGGTGGCCCGTTTGGAAATGGCGTCACAGACCTCCATAAAGTATTCATCCCAGCTGGGCCTTTTGTATGCCGCCATTTCATCCTCCCTATGGGCGAAGTATGGGGCTTTTTTTGTCCTTTCTCAAGACCGTTGTTGGGCCAGGTCACGGAGCATCCCCGTATAGGCGCGGCTTTCGATACGGTCTTTTGAGATGCCCAGGCTGTCAAGCAGGGAGAGGAGCCGGTTCCGCCCTGCGCTTACGGTTTTTTCATCCCTGTTATTGGCGATGATCTCCAGTTCGATAAACCAACCCAGCCCTTCAACTTCGGACAGCTCCGCCCGGACAGGCGGTTCTCCGGGCAGGGTACAGTTCCAGGCCCAGCCTTTTTTCTTTTTGATGCTTCCCGGACTTAAACCGAAGCGTTCCAGCAGTTCCTCAAAGACCTTGCCATCGGTGACCTCGAATTCCCGTTCATCGTTTACTTCGATCCCATCCCGGACTTCCTTGACCTTGTAGGTAACCAGGACCCGTTCGGAACTGCGGCTATCGGCGTCAATATTCTGTTCCCGGCGCACCCTGACGCCGGAACTTCCGGCGAAGCTCCCCGGTACGGATAAAATCCAGTAGGTATCGTCTTTTTCATAAGCACATTCGTATTCACCCAGGGTGTTGAGCCGTTCTTTCAGCATGAGGGGATCATCAATCCAGGCTTTTAGTTCAATTTCAAAGGCCATATTATTATTAATAGTAGTATATTATAATCATCTTTGTTAATATATAAGAAAGTATTGCGCATTATAAAAAATCGGAATATATAATCCATAGCAGGATAAATAAAAAAGGCAGATCTACCGATAATGAATAAATATGAACCATCGAAATGGTATTTTCTTTGTTTTCTTCCTCTGCGCCCTTTGTGTCTTTCCACAGGATGCGGTTCATGTGGTGGAGAAGGACGAAACGATCTACGGCATAGCCCGTTCCTTCAAGGTAAGTCCCGAGGAACTTATGAAATTTAACGGCATCGCCGATGCTTCAAAGCTCCAGGTAGGCCGGCAGCTGCGGATTCCGGGCGCTTCTGCGGGGAGTGTTCCTTCGGTTAGCGCCGCCGCCCCGGCGGTGACCTATACTGAACACCGGGTGGTAAAAAACGAAACCCTTTACAGTATCGCCCGGAACAACGGCATTACCCTTGCGGCCCTGCGGAGCGCCAATAATTTTTCCCAGGACCATGTGCTCCGGGAAGGGGAGCGCATCCGTATACCGACCGCCGGTATCGGCGGGGCCAACGGGACGAGTACAACCACGGCCGTCGGGACCGCACCGCCGCAGCCCGCTACGGTTGCGCCCGCCGGACAGCCGCAAGCGGCTCCTGCCAGACCGGCGGCAGTTCCCGTGCCTGAACCCCGGTCTACTGCGGCAAAGACAATGGATTCTTCCCTGCGCTGGCCCGTTGCGGCAAAAGAAGTTGCCTATATGACGGGGAAATTGTCCGGAGTGGTGGTGACCGGCGAAAGGTCCGAATCCGTCAAGAGCCTTACCCAGGGAACGGTGGTGTCCGCAGGGCCCTACCGCGGCTTTGGAAGGGTGGCGATAATTCAGGTTACCGGAGGTTATTTGTACGTATACGGCGGCTGTGAAAGTTTGACCGTCAAGGAAGGGGACCGGGTAGGACCCGGGACAGAGCTTGGAAAGCTGGGAATTGATGCGGTTTCACAGAAGCCCCAGCTTTTCTTCATGGTGTACCGGAACAATACCCCCATGGACCCCTCCAAGGCGCCCCGCGCGTAGGGAAAAACCATCACTTTCATTTGAAGATGAAATTTCTTACGAATTATCAAAAAAAAATAGAAAAAAAATTGAGAAGGTGGTATGATGTCAGCGAGCGTAAAGCGGAATAACAAAAAAGGAACGGTACTTCATCTTATGAATGACGGGGGAAACGACAGGATCGGGAAATCTCAAACCTCAAGGACTTCCAAAAAACCAAAACCGGCCAAAGAAACGGACCCCCTTGCGCTGTATTTCAAGCAGATTTCAAAATTTCCCCTCCTTTCTGTTCAGGAAGAACAGAGTATCGGCGAGCGGATCGTCGGAATCAGGAACACCATCAGGGAACTTGAAGAATCCTTCAGGGAAGATCCCGAGGACCCCGGCTTTAAAAAAGAAAGGGCCGCCCTGGGCAACTCCCTGCTTCTCCATAAAAACAGGATGATCAACTCCAACCTCCGTCTGGTGGTCTCCATCGCGAAAAATTACCAGCACCGGGGCCTGTCCCTGCTGGATCTTATTGATGAAGGGAACATCGGCCTCATTGAGGCGGTGGAACGTTTTGACTATACCCGGGGCTGCCGCTTTTCCACCTACGGTACCTGGTGGATCCGTCAGGCCATCATCAAGAGCATTGCCGACAAGGGCCGGGTCATCCGTATCCCCATCCACATGCTCAACACCATCAAGAAATGCTATTTTGTGGCCAAACAGCTCACCCAGGATCTGGGCCGTGACCCCAGCGACGAGGAACTTTCCGAATATTTGGGGATAAGCGTTTCCAAGGTAAAAGAAATAGTAAAACTGTCACAGGAAACCACCAGCCTTGACACCGTTGTGGACGACGGCAACCTTACCCGGCTTGCGGACCTTATCAAGGATGACACCCAGGCTGAACCCTTCGAGATGGTTTTTTCCATGACCCTCCAGGAAACCATGGGGGACATCCTTTCCCAGCTTTCCGAACGGGAGATGAAGATCATCCAACTCCGTTTTGGCCTCGCGGGCGAAGGCCCCCTCACCCTGGAAGAAACAGGAAAACTGTTGGGCATTACCCGTGAGCGGGTCCGCCAGATCCAGGAAAAGGCCACCTTCAAACTGCGGAGTCTCAGGGAACTCCGCGAACTGCGCTCGGCTCCATAGACTCAAGGATCCTACATGATCAGAAGAACCGTGTCAGATACGTTGAGAACCATGGAAAGTAAGTTACCAGTATTACTACTGCGAGCTGGATCAGCAGAAATGGGAACACATAGCGGCAGATATCCACGAAGGACTTTTTGAACCGGTAGGATGCGAGGAACAGGTTGAGCCCCACCGGCGGGGTGAGGAAGCCCACTTCAAGATTTACAATAAAGATGATCCCAAGATGCACCGGATCTACGCCGTAGGCCAGGCCCAATGGGACGATCAGGGGCAGCACGATGAGGATGGCGGAGAAGATGTCCATCAGGCAGCCCACCACCAGGAGGGCCAGGTTGAGGAGCAGGAGGAATACGTATTTGGACTGTATGGTCTGCTGCATCCATTCCGCCAAATTTGCCGGGGCGTTGGTATCGATGATGTAGAATGACAGGGATTGTGAAAGACCGAGTATGGCCAGCACCCCGCCGATGATGGGGACCGCCTTCATGAACACCGCGGGGATTTGGTTAAATTTGATATCCCGGTGTATGATTACTTCGACAATGAAAATATACAGTACCGCTGCGGCGCCGATTTCCACCGTGGAAAGGAACCCCGTAAAGTAACTTATAATAAGAAAGAAGGGAAGGAGGATTTCCAGAATCGATCCCTTAAAAGAGGAGAGCGCCCTGCGGAGATGAAAGGGTTCAACGGGGATCTTTGTTTTTACCGAAGCGATTATCCCAAAGATGATCACCGCAATGACCAGAATAACCCCGGGGATGAATCCCCCCAGAAACATATCAGTAATGTTTATCCTTTCGGAATTTCCCAGGTAACTCAGTGATGTTGATAAATTGGCCCATACCAAAATCAGGGGAAGGCTTGGCGGGAAGAGGAGCCCGATGCTTCCCACGGAAGTGAGGAGCCCGATGGAAAATTTTTCATTATATTTACTGTGTTCCGAGAGGATCGAAAAAAGGATGCCCCCCAGCGCCAGAATCGTGACCCCCGACGCGCCGGTAAATGAGGTAAAAAAGGCGCAGATGATCACCGTGGCGATGATCATCCCCCCCGGAAGCCAGCTGAAAAGGCTGCGGAAAGTGGTGACCAGCCGTTCCCCGGCCTTGCTTTCGGACAGGAAAAATCCCACCAGGGTAAAGAGGGGGATCGCAATAATACTGTCACCGGTAAGGGCGGAATAAATATCCGTGGACACAATATCCACGGAGCTGCCGGCGGCCTCCAGAAAAAGCAGCACCAAGCCCCCCATCACCACAAAGAGGGGGGTCCCCGCCAGGGCTGACACCAGAAGAAAAACCATAGCCGGGACTTTTATATACCAGGCAATGTCGTAGAAGCTTTCCGTCAGATTATAGGCCCATTCGGGAAGATCATATTCCCAGATAAATTTGGTTATCGAGGGGAAGGAGCAAAGGGTTCCCAACAGTAATACTAATACGGGAAATATCCGCTTCCAGCCGGAAAGACCGGTGCGGTGGGCAAAGCGGAGGGCGATGATGCCGTAACCCAGGGGGAGAACAAGTGCAAAGATCCGGTCAGGCACAAAACCGACGAGCCGTCCCGTAAGGCCGATCTTGATAAACGCAGGGCCTGTCCATGCGAGGATCGTCACAATAAATGCGGACAGCAGGTTGGTAAAAATACGGAGCCGCCGCTTTATCCTTTCACCCGAGAAATACTGCACCAGTGCGATGGAAAGGTGCGCCTCGGTCCGGGTGGTGATCATCCCTGCGAACATCCCCGCCCATAGGAGCAGGTGGGTGATGATGCTTGAGGAGCCGGGAATCCCGATATTGACAGGCAGACCCCGGAGACTCCGTGAAATTACTTCCCAAAGGGGCAGCAGCGCCAGACCGGCAAGGGAGAAAATGCAGAATCCGTTTTCGATGTTATAGAGGATTGCTTTTATGCGGGACCGTTTTCCCGGCCCCTGAAGTTCCTGATTTTCCCCTGCCATCGTTTAGCGGCCCTGCCGGTATTTTTGTAAAATTGCCTGAACCCTGTCGTGCATGTCTTTATTGAAAACGTTCCTGTTGATCAAATCCGGAAAATACCGCTGCAAATCCCGGTACCATTCCTGTTCCTGCGCGGGACTTGGTACATTTACTATAAGTCCGTCCTGCTGCATGGCAATTACAGCGTCATCTTCACTTTTTTGGAAAGAATTTTCGATTTCCGTTCCCGCCTTGCGGCATATTTCCAGAAGCGGCGCCCGGTGCTTTTCGGGGATGCTCGCCCAGGCTTTTCTGCTCATCAGAATCCCACCCATGAAGGGGGCAATGTTTATTGAGCTCATATTTTTTGCTACCCGATAAAGCTGATACGCGGAGATTGCGAGAGGACTTTGATACATCGCATCAACCATACCGCTGTTGAGCTTCTGGGGTATATCGGTATAGGTTGCCGGAACCAGGTTAAAGCCCATGGTGCGGAATGCGTCCAATAGTTCCTGTTCATCAGGACTGGTACCCAGCTTGAGGCGCCGCAAATCATCGGGGGTATACACCGGAGACCGGGAGAATATTTTTATCCACCCCGCTTTTACCCAAACCATGTTGACATAGCCTTCCTGTTCAATGCGGGAATTCAGAAAGGGCCGTACCTCATTCAGGACCACGTCCAGTTCGTCATTATTTTGGATCAGGAAAGGGGTACTCAGGGCCAGTATTTCCGGGGCAATGGAATTGAGGCCGAGACTGGTAAAAATGGCGGCCTGGATCTTGTCCTGCCGCAGTTTCATCAGGTAGTCCCCCTCGGAACCGGGATACTGGTGGAGTATATGGAGGGTCACCTCCCCATTGGTGGCTTTGATCCAGTCGGCGGCGATCCGGTCCAGGGTCCGCCCCCAGGGACTATTCCGGGGGAGCGCCGAGGCAAGATTGATGGTGATGGTCCGCTGGCGCTGGGCCTGGAGCAGCGCCGGGGAAGCGATGTTAAAAACAATAAGGCCCAGGATGGCAAGGTTTAACGGGATGATTTTTTTCACCGGAAGCTCCTTTTATTCAAAATTATCGATTTCAATATCAATAAAATAATCAGCGGCATTGTCCAGCAGGGACCGGGCCTTGCGCTGGGCAATGGTATTTACCAGCTTGTTTGCCGGATATGCCCTGATCTTCAGCGCCAGGGCGGTTTCCAGATACTTTTTAAAGGTATCATAATCCTGCTCGGGGATCGAGACCGACTGGGCATAGGAGACGTAGGGACCCGCCAGTTTCCCTCCGGATTTTTCCAGTGCCAGGCGGAAATAGGGTTCCACCCTGGTTTTATCGCCCCCCAAAGACTCAGGCAGGGAGGACAAGGCCAGGACATAGAAATCGTCCAGCGCCCCGTTGTTAAAATCCGGGTCCAGTTCGTAAGCCCGGTCAATATAGAACAGCAGATCGGGCACCCGGCGGCCCTGCCCCGGATCAAAGGGGTCCAGGGAAAAAGCGGAAAGGTAGCCCGCCGCAGTCCAGTAGAGGCTGGGGACATCCTCCTTTGTCATTTGGGCAAGGTAGGGGGCCAGGGTGTCATTGGTGGAAGAAACCTTGCCGAAGCCGGGGTACTTTTGGTCGAGTCCATCGTAGAGGATATCCGCTCCCCGGAGGTAGAATTTTTTGGCCTCTTCCAGGGCAGCCTGTCGTTCCTCGTACTGCAAGGGGGGGAGGAATTCCGCCGGTCCCTGCACAAAGGCATTGGCGTACATCACATAGAGGGAACCCGTATCCAGGATCAGTTTTTGATCATCCGGCCGTTTTGCCAGCTTGGCCTCGCTCTTTTTGATGACGCCGGGGATGGCGGGCCCCACCATTTCCGGTGTCATACGCATCGCCATCTGGTTAATGGAACAGCCTGAACCAAGGAGCAGCACTGCCGTAAGAAAAACTAAATATAGAGAAATTCGGGGCTTCATAGGTCGTTTCCCTTTCTATAAAAATAAGATTTAGACGCCGCCATACAGCGGCATACCCCATAAATATACTATATCACAATTACCCGCTTCGTGGCGATAGGCAGGCGGCCTTTTCACAGCCGGTAAAGATTTCCATGCAGAGCCGGGCATCATCCTCCGCCCGGTGGGCGCTGATCGCTTTTATTTGCAGAAAGGCCGCCAACTCCTGGAGCTTGTAGGAATTGCGGCCCGGAAAGACCCGCCGGCTCAACGCCAGGGTATCCGCGATTTTGTTGGGAAGGGCAGGGAAGGGTGGAATCCAGATCCCCCCGGCCTGCTCATGGGTCTCTTTAAGTTTTTGGTTCACAAAGCCGCAATCAAAGGGCGCGTTGTGGGCGATAATCACCGTATCCTTGATGAGGCGCAGAAAATCCGGGAAGACCGCTTCCAGGGATGGCTGTCCGGCAAGCATCTTGTCGGTGATATTGTTGACCCGGCCCGCCGCTTCCGGCATGGGGATGCCGGGGTCAATCAACACGTTAAATCGGCTGATGGGCCCCCGCCTGTCGAATTTGACCGCCCCTAACTCCACAATCGAATCCTTTTGGGCATCCAGCCCCGTGGTTTCGATGTCAAAGGCGATAAAAACCGCCCCGTCACGATACGCTTCCAGCGCCCAGTCGTAGGATTCCATGCCGGCGCTCATTAGTCGCCGATTACCGCACGGATATCTTTTTTGATGGCATCCAGTTTTCGCGCCGCCTCATTTCTTGCCGCCGCAAGGCCCCCTGACCCCACTTCTGCGCAGCAGGTGGCGTAGAATTTGATCTTGGGCTCGGTGCCGCTGGGCCGGGCGCTTACAATAGTGCCGTCCTCCAGGTAGAACTGGAGCACATCGCTCTTTGGCAAGTCCGCCGATTTTTCAAGATCCCGGACCTTCTCCACCTTGATGCCCCCCAATGCGGCGGGAGGATTTTTCCGGTATTCGTCCATAATACCCTTCATGACGCCGGGGCCTTCGGGCCCCTGGAAGTATTTGGAGATCCCCAGTTCCTGCCAGTAGCCATTTTTGGCATAGAGTTCATCCAGCCGGTCAAGGAGGCCCTTGCCCTTGCTGCGCCAGTAGAGGGTCATTTCGGCGGTGAGGGCTGCGGCGCTCACCCCGTCCTTGTCCCGGACCTCCTGTTCTACCAGATAACCATAACTTTCTTCGGTACCGAAGACGAATTCCTTTTTGATAAGGCCGGTTTCGCACTGCCGCATCACGTCCGCTATCCACTTAAAGCCCGTGAGGCACTCGATACATGCAACCCCGTATGAGGCGGCTACCCGCTTCTGCATCCCCGTGGTGACGATGGTATTGACCATGGCGGCGTTTGCGGGGAGTTTCCCCGCCTCTTTTAATGAGAGGAAGATATAGTCCGCCAGCAATACCCCCATCTGGTTCCCGGTGACCAAAGTGTAGTCCCCGCCTTTTGCGGCGCCCCGGCTCGGAACCGCCACGCCAAAGCGATCCGCATCGGGATCGGTGGCCATGACCACGTCGGCCCCCGTTTTCTTGCCCAGGGCCACCGCCATTTCCAGGGCGGCGGCTTCCTCCGGGTTGGGGAAGGCCACCGTGGGGAAATCCCCGTTCCCTTCCCGCTGTTCCGGTACGGTGATAACCTTGAGCCCCAGACTGCCCAGAACGGCCTCAACATGGAGCGCCCCGGTTCCGTGGAGCGGAGTGTAGACAATCTTCACCTCGCCGGCCTTTTCTTTGATGAGTTCAGGTCTGAAAAGCCGGCTCTTCACCATTGCCTGGTAGGGCTCATCGATCTCCTTGTCGATTATCTGCAAAAGCCCTTTGGCAAGGGCCGCTTCCCGGTCAATCTCTTTGATGGCCTTGACGGCGTTCACTTGGTCGATAACACCTGAGTCGTGGGGGGCGATGACCTGGGAGCCGTCGTTCCAGTAGGCCTTGTAGCCGTTGTACTTGGGCGGGTTGTGGCTTGCGGTAACCACGATCCCCGTGTCCGCTTTGAGCTGCCGGATGGCAAAGGAAAGCTCCGGGGTGGGGCGCAGGCTGGAAAAGAGGTAAGCCTTGATGCTGTTCCCCGCGAAGATCAGCGCGGCGGCTTCGGCAAACTCCGCCGAATAGTGGCGGCTGTCAAAGGCAATCACTGCGGCAAGCTTTCCGGCCCTGGCCTTGTCGGGAAAGGCCTTGATCAGGTAGGCCGCCAGCCCCTGGGTGGCGCTTTTAACCACCAGGGTGTTCATGCGGTTGTAGCCGCCGCCGATCACCCCCCGCAGGCCCCCGGTGCCGAACTCCAGGTCCCGGTAGAACCGGTCTTCAAGCTCCTTAAAATCTTCTTTTCCAAGAAGCTCCTCCACCTCCGCACGAAAATGGACGTCCTTCTCCCTGGCTATATAATCCCTCGCCGCTTCGATAATGGCGTTTTTGTCCATGATTCCCTCCAT
>BOAV01000004.1 GCA_026002045.1 Spirochaetia bacterium
CATTCTCGGATGGAACGTATACCCATGAGCCGCAAAAGTTTGACGCCAAAGGTGATACGGATCACTTGCGATGGTTGCATACGGTAGTATCAAATGCGAAAGCATTTATTCTGGGGACTTATCATGGGTTGGATGCTACCCATTTTCAGGCATACCTGGACGAATTTTGCTTCCGCATGAACCGGCGGTTTTTTGCTCCACAGCTTTTTGACCGACTTTTGTGTGCCTGTTCTTCTACCACAACCATTACTTACAAAAATCTTGTGGAGACATCTTGATAGTCATAAAAAAGAATAAAGGGAACTAAATCAGGTAAACCCAGGATGATTTTTACCGATCCCATCATTTTGCGGATGCTTGGATATTTACACGACAAAAATCCATATAAGAACTCATTCATCTTTTATGGACTTAACCCGGATCACCCGGTTCGGGGGGAAACCCTGGAAAAGTATACCGAGAAAGCTCTGGCGGAAACTTTTGGTGAAGCGATACAGAAATCTTTTGACCAAGAACGATCAGTTATTGCGAAAGCATTAGCCATACAAAGCAATATACGGGAAGATGAGTATATTGGTTTTTCGATAGACAAACTGGATGCTCTACAAAAAACTATCAGTATCACTCAAAGCTACACCATCCAGGGGAATACGCTGAAAGTCCAGAAATATAAAGAAAAGCGCCTTATAACGGTTGACCAGGATCAAATGAGAAAACTCGTATCATTCTGTGGGAAAAGCCCTTCTGTCTTCATTTTCAGTGGAGCGGAACGGAAGGCGTCAATAGACTTTAACATTCTTGAGGACAAGCAACGGAAACAGCTTGCGAGAATTATGGGAGAAATTGCCCGGAAAGAACGGAATATTTCTTTTCATGGTTTCCGGCATTTCTTCAATAGCACGATCCGGGGAACTGTCTCTGATGACATCCTGCGCTTACAAACCGGTCATTCGGATGAAAGGATGACCGATACCTACGACCACATGACCGATGACCGGGGAGAGCAATTACGGAAGGCGGTACAGGCTAAGATATTGCCGTTTATCCCAAAGGCTGTTGGGGAGTAAAGAAAAAACACGATCCTCTCCGGGTTTACCGGACAGTAATAATAGCTCATAACTGCCGAAGGTTCTCTATTTTTTCTTTATTCCCAATAAAGCCGCCTGATAATAAAAAAAGTCCAGGGATTGAAAGCCTGAGAATGAGCTAAAACAAGCCGGGAAGCGGGTTGACATACCACACCAAAATAGCAATGTGTAAAGAAAACGTTCCTATAGCCTCCTATTATGCTCCTGGAGGGGATTTTGAAGGCCCCAGATAACCGGTAATATCCCCATTTTTCGCTTATATATTATCTTTTCGTACAGCAATGTATCAACCACAGGGCTTCCTATTCGGGAAGCTCTTATCTTTTTCACCTCGGAAGAACTTCTAAAGGTATCTGTATGGGTATCTATTTTAACTAAAGAAAAGGAGATAAAAAAATGAATGATGTTCTGTTTGTGTCATCCGGGAGTACTGATTACGAAACTCCCCCGGAATTGTTCCAGAAGTACGATGCTATCTACCACTTTAGCCTTGATGTTTGTGCTAACAGGGCCAATACGAAGTGCCGCAGGTTTTACTCCCCTAAACAGGACGGCTTAACCCAGCCATGGTCGGGAGCCTGCTGGATGAATCCCCCGTATGGCCGGAATGTTGAAGCATGGATCAAGAAAGCCTATGAGTCCGCAAAAGCTGGTGCTACGGTGGTTGCGTTATTACCTGCCCGGACGGATACTGCCTGGTTTCACGAGTTTGTGTATAACAAGGCTATGGTTGAGTTCCTCCGGGGTAGGGTACGGTTTATCTTAGGGGATAAGAGTGGTCCCGCTACGTTTCCTTCCATGATAGTGATTTGGACGCCTCGGTGGAGCGAAAGAAGTTAATGATTATCCAGCACAGAGAGAACCAAAAGCCGCCGATTATGATGACTTTTTTCATTCAGATGAGGAAGCATCATTATGCTCTATGAAATAATATCTGAACGGAAAGTGAGATATACCGCTCGAATCAAAACCCCTGATGATATGTACGGCCTTGTAAAAAGGTATGCCCAGGCAAAAAAGGAACAATTCATCGTGGTCACACTCAATGCAGTCCATGAGCCATTATCAGTCCGCATCGTGAGTACCGGGAATGTCAATAGAGTAATCGTACATCCAAGGGAAGTGTTTTATCCGGCTATTCAAGATTTAGCGGCTGCCGTGATCCTTTGCCATAATCATCCATCGGGTAGTTTGGAGCCATCAAGGGAAGACAGAGGAATAACCAAAAGGCTTGTCTCTGCCGGGGCATTTTTGGGCATCCATGTTTTGGACCACCTTATAATCGGGAAATCCGGTTATTTCAGTTTCCAGAAAAACGGTTTTCTCCCGGAAGATGCTGAAATCCAAGATATGTCTTTGAAGGAGCTTATGGAAGAAACCTAATCCTATGATTCTCAAATCATTAGCCCCTGTATTGTGGCAGCGTTGCTGCCTGAAAATATCACATAAGGCCGCCTGACTTAGGGCGGCCTATTTCATTTTTGGAGGTGTTACTATGGCACACAAAATTATGGAGAACGATTTCATGTTCTCCGGCCGTGGCGTTGTTCCCTGGCACGGCTTAGGAGCGGTATTGGATGGGGTACTTACATCCAAGGACGCTATCAAAGCGGCGAAGCTGGAATGGACCGTAAACCAAACACCGGTCTTTTCTTCCAGCAACTTCGCGCAAGAAATTCCCGGTTTTAAGGCCAATGTACGGAGCGATACGAAGGAAGTCCTCGGCATTGTGTCTGACCGGTATTGCGTGGCCCAGAACAAAGACGTATTCGCCTTTGCCGATGAACTTATCGGGAATGGCAAGGTCAAATGCACTTATGAAACAGCAGGATCGCTCTGGAATGGACGGCGGGTGTTTATGCTGGTCAATATGCCGAAAGGCCGGATCATGGGCGATGAATATCAGCCCTATCTTTGCTTGTCAAATGCCCATGACGGGTCCGCCTGTTTGCAGGTCTTTTTAACCGGCATCAGGGTAGTTTGCAATAACACCTTACAGGCGGCATTAAACACGGCCACCCGGAAAATCTCAATCCGGCATCTATCCATGATGGCGCAGCGTCAAGATGAAGCGTTGCGGACCATGGGAGCAGCCTCAAAGTATTTCCATGATCTTGAAACGTTTGCGTCAAAACTGGCCGGGAAGAAGGTCAATATCGGGAAGGTACTGGACAAGCTGTACCCGGTTTCAAGGGATATGACCAAGCGGCAGGTCAATGCTGATAAGGAAGTCAAAGAACTCATCAAAACGATTTTCGGGCAGAAAGATGATCTCCAAAACTTCCGGGGGTCAGCATGGGGTGCGTATCAGGCGCTTGCGGATTACCGCAGCAATGCAGAGCCGAGGCGCAAAACGGCCACTTATGCTGATACTAAAATGGCCAGGTTTCTTGACGGCGATGAGGTGATGAACCAGGCGCAAGAAATCATCCTGGAATTGGCGGCCTAATACCGTTCACAACCGAGCCCTCACCTTTCGGGATGGGGGCTTATATTTGGAGGATGTATGTCTCATTGGACTATGTATTTTCTGGTTAGTGCGGAAAATCTTGAAATGGCAAAACAGCATGTCAACAATTACCTTGAAAATGAAAATTCGTTTTATGACGGATACGAGGTAATAGACAATGAATGCGGCACCTTAGCGGAAAAGCGTCTTATTTTTGATTCCACTATTGCTGAACACGACTATCTGGCAAAGGCAGAAAAGTTTGTAACCGAAGCCAAAGAACAGGTAGAAAAGAATTGGTACGGCATGGCAGGGGATTACTACCGTAGAGCCGGGTTGTTGTATGATCAGGGGCTTTCAGATGATATGCCGTATTTCAATATTACCGATTGCAGTTACGAGACTCCCCATGACCCCAAAGGCTGGTTTTATATCCCGGTCGATTTTCATTATTAAGCCATCTGAATAAGGCGGCTATATTTTTAACACAAGGAGCAAGCGATGAAGGAAAAATATCATGGTATCATTTCCGGTGGATGCATGGGTATCGTGTATGAAAACTGGTATGACGATAAACGGAAAGCCGAAAAGGAAGTACGCCTTAAAGCAAAGGAACTGATCCGCAATAGTTGTGACGAGTATATGAGCGCCTACTATATGGTGTCTTTAAGCGGAGAAATTGTTGCTTCAGGGGATATTCCTATGCGGGGATTGCGGCATATCTGGAAAAACTATCCGGGTAACGGTTGGCACGATTACGGGTATATGGTGATTGGCGGGGTACGAATCTGTTAGCTGAACCCGTGTAAAGGCCGTCTATTTGGGCGGCCTTAATTTAATCGGAGGATCATGCGCTATGCTCCAAATCAATATTATAGCGGCAAAGCTATAAAGGAGTATTTATGGAAACAAGAGAAGATACCAGCGTCTATACCAGAAATGGTTATAAAGATCGGGAGGATTATCTTAAAAACCTTGCCGATGATTGGGGGCTGGAATTATTCGTAGTCAATATGGTTGCGGATATGCTTGGCCCATCAGAGGACTTTGACGGCCTTGTCAGCGAGCTTGAGGATATGGACTACATCCAGCTTGAGACACTACGGGGAGAGCGGTATCACCAGAATAACTGCAAAGATGAAACATAAAAGGCAGTTTGTTTTAACACACCCGGAAAGGCCGCCTATTGAGGCGGCTTTTTTATATCGTGCGTTACCGAGGTTTTTTCTACTAACCACCCCCCTGCGGGTGAAATAACACAAGGAGGCGAATATGCCAAATCTCTTAGAAGTCATGCCTCAAGTAGGTATGCGTATTTCTTATCGCCACTATACGTCGATGACCATATTGGAAGTAATTGAACATCCTGATGAAGATATGCGTATTTTTGTACGCAATGATGAGGACGGGTACCGGGAAATACTATTTCCAAATGGTGACATGGAAATTATCGAATGCAGTAACTGTATACGCGCGCTTGACTTTACCTTCATGGTTCCGTGTGATGATTGCGGGGAGCTTACCTATAAGGATGAACTCACAAAATGCCAGAATAATAACACAGTATGCGGTAATTGCCGGGAAGAAAAATATTTCCAATGTTACCACTGCGGTGAATGGTATTCTAAGGATGATGTTCACCTTTTTGATGAAAGAAACATTTGTGATGATTGTTTCGCTGAACACTACACCACTTGTACTCATTGTGATAATACGATCGAAAGTGATACTGCTATTTCAAACAATAATGGGGATATGTATTGTTTGCATTGCTATGACGAGGTATACATCGATTGTGAAAACTGTGGACGTGAGATAAACCGGGAAGATGCCCGCTATGACGAAGGCCGAGGGCAATATTTTTGCTGGTCCTGCTTTGAAGAAAATCCTGATGATGCAGACCTGCATTCCCATGGGTCTGACCTGCGCGTATGCTTCCATGATGAACGGGCTAGTGCTCACTATGACAGCATTGATAGGCGGATGTATTACGGTATGGAGTTGGAACTGGAAACACCCTCTGGCAAGCGAGGAGAAGTTGTCGATGCCATCCTGGATGAATCGGAAAACGACTGGTACCTGGAGGAAGACGGTTCCCTGCGTGACGGCCGGGGGATTGAAGTAATAGCCCATGCCCGGACATTTAAAAGTTGGACAAAATTCTGGGATGAATATGATGAGCGGGTATTACAGGTAGCTACTCGGAAACACTGTATGGCCCACGATGCGGGAACCTGCGGTATCCACATTCACACCAGCCTTGACGCATGGGAGGGGGACCAGCTATTCAGGCTGTTCTCTCTGGTGTATGACTCACACAACTACGACAATATTCTCATCATCTCTCAGCGGGATTCTGACAAATTGGCTCAATGGTCAAGTCTGAATATTCGGGATATTGGTTACTGCAAAACGAACATCGAAAACAAAAAGACACCCTTTGCTGATAGGTTTGCGGCGCTGAACATTACGGGGTATACCCTGGAATTCCGGCTATTCAATTCTAATCTCCGGCTGGACCGGGTGCAAAAAAACATGGAGTTTGTACACGCCTTGTACTGTTACACGAAGCAGTTGAAGCGTCAGGCAAGCTGGAAGGGCCTCATGTCCTGGGTAACAAGGCATAAGGGTATGGTTTCTCATCTCTATGCGTTTCTGGTGGAGAAGGGGATTCTTGAAGAAAAAAAGGCAGAAGTACAGGAAGCCGCATAAAAGGAGAAGACAGTATATGTGTATAATCGCAGCAAAACCGGCGGGATTGCCTGGCCGGGAATGAAGTACATGAAGAATTGTTTCATAAACAATTCAGACGGCGCCGGGGTAGCGTGGGCGGATGCTGATGGCCTCCATATCAAAAAAGGATACTTTGAATGGCCTTCGTTATGGCAGGATTTGAAAACTCTGGAAGCATACCCGGTACTGCTTCATTGCCGTTTTGCAACACATGGCAGTATCAATGAGGCTAATTGTCATCCCTTCCTATTAAAGAACGGACTAGCAATAGCCCATAACGGGATTATTTCCATCAAACCCTTAGAGCCCGACATGACCGACAGCGAGAGTTTTGGGAAGAAATGTATTGAGCCGTTCACGGTAGAAGAACTACTAACCCAGCGTATGGTTGATACGCTGGAAACCGCCATTGGCAGCAGTAAGATTGTAATGCTGCATGGAAGCGGCGTGTTCATTATTCTGAATGGTCAAATGGGAGAGGAGTTCGGGGGGGTATGGTTTTCCAATGATGGGTACCGGGGGCAGATCTACTATGGTTTATCACCCGCATACAGAAGGGCAATAGGCAAAGAAACAAATGCCCGGAAAAAAGACAAAGCTATAGCTATAGAAGACCTAGACGATTGGCGGGAACTGTATATGCGGGGATGGGATTTTCCTGATATTGATTTTGACTACAACAGTGACCCGTTTTTTGCAAATGACCGGTTTCCCCCAAAAGAGAAACAGGCTCCTCCGGCATGGAAGGAAAGAGCATGATTGACGGAATGCCCTATTCATAAGGGCGTTGCGGTATAACCCTTTTCGGTTATTTTGCGTTTCCTTGATACAAACTTAACAACAGGCCGCCTCATTGGGGCGGCCTGTACGTTTTCGGAGGAATTATTGAACGCATAAGAAGGACAGACAAACTCTGTTTTTAGTGGAGGTTTAAAAATGTTTGACAAAGATACAATGAAAAGAGACCTTGAAATTATGCAAGAAAAGTACGATGAAAAACAACAAATACCCATGCTTATATCCATGATGAAAAATGTCTTTGAACAAGGACGATTCTTTGAGAGAGGATACAAACAGGGATATCTCGATGAAAGCGGTAACAATTCTTATGGCGGGCCATCTCTTGGCGGTTTTCATGGCGATTATTAACACATGCAACACATAAGGAGGTTTTATGAGTAAAGTTCCAAACTGAAAACTGTATATGGTAGAAGCCATAGAACGTTTACAGAACTGGTGAAATTGCCCGGAAACGGATCGCGTAGGATTTATTCCGAAGCATTGTCTAAGCAGCCTGATTATTTATGGAGGTCGGAAGGTGAAAGAATTCATTAAATGCGATCATTGTGATGATCATACGGTGTGTGAAGGGAACACAAAGCCATGTCCTTTCCCGGATGTTCCGGTGGAAGGTGATTTTGTTGTTAGCTCATGCGGCCCTCTTGGATGTAGGTCTAATGTATCGGTCCTTTACCAGCCAAGATACTGTCAAGAGTTTAGCGGCCCGGACCAGGAGAAAAAGGCAGATGACTATATCCGCCTCACCATGAAAGCCGAGCATTTCTATCCTAATGTCTGGAAGAAAGACGATCATGGCGGCTATACCCAAAGGAGACTATAGCGATGGAAAGTCCTAATAATCCGGATAGTGTTGTTGTATTGTCAGGTTCTCATAAAATACCAAAAGCCGATGTTATAAGCGGTATCTGTGCCGCTTGCCAGAAAGAAGCTGCTATTCATAAGTACCTAGGGTATGACCAGCCTAAACGGTTTCATATCGTGGTGCAGGATAACAGCTTTTTGGTTATCGACATTAAGAACGATGTAATTCGGGGTTCCTGTAGAACCTACGATGATGCCGTTACTTTTGGCGAGGAACTTGAAAACGAGAAGGAAGATGGCTAATAGCATTCCTTTCAGCGCCGGACCCTCAACGGTAGAGGAATCCATCGAAAGGTGGTTCACGGGTGCGGGTTCAATTCCCGCCCGGCGTTAGTCCAGGGCCACCACACGGACGCGAAAAGGGATATGCCAAAATCCGGCATGACCGCAAAAGACGTTTTGCCATTCCTGATTAGCATTAAGCGGCAAAATCATTTGCCCGGAAGTGATGGGTAACACGATACCCTAAAGACCTGCCAGCGTGAAGGTAGGCCACCGGGATTTTATTTGAGGGATACGCCCTTGCAGTGAGACCGCATTGACGGGTAATCCTGTGCGGCACATTTCTATCATAGGAGGGAATAATGGACGATGAAGAAAGGATCAGGGAATGTCAAGCGGAAATAAAAAGGCTCCGGCAAGCTATCCGTGAATATTCCACTGCGTTTGAAAAAGCTCGGACTATCGACTACAGCAAATTGTTTGAGCTATGGGGTGACTTCGATGATTCAGCGGCGGCCGATGAGGTAAACGAAATCATTGAAGATAATGCATTAGGGCCATTTGACGCAATATCATTTATCGCCTGTTGCTTTGGTTATGAACAGGCCATGCAAAAAATCAGGGAGGGGCTATGAACCAAACAAGCAAAAAGGTAAAAGCCTTAATCGCCAATAATGAGGATTTTGAGTGGTACCCTACTACCGATGAAATCCTGCAAAAAATGAATCAGGACTTGCATCTCCTGTTTAACAAAGGCAACCTCGGCGATAGTTACCGGAGAAGGCGTGAAGAACTGTTTTATTCGCAAAGCAATTACGACAGGGAAACCAAAAAGGAGGTTTATTCCTATACGGTAAAAAGTTTCCTCGATGTAGGCGCCGGGGATGGACGGGTGTTTGAAGCACTTCACGGTGTTGATAACGATATTGAAATCCGCAGACGTTACGGAATAGAGATTGCCAAGGCGCAAGCGGATGACCTTATCAACCGGGATATTTTCATCATCGGGCGGGACTTTTTCAAAACATCCCTCTTTGACAAGCAGTACTCCGTTATTTTCAGCAATCCCCCGTATTCCCATTTTGTACCCTGGACGAAAAAGCTCTTTAAGGAGGCTAATTTCGGGGTTATGTATTTGGTCTTGCCGGTCAGGTGGAAACAGAGCATTGATAAGCGGTGCGGCATTGAACTGTATGACGTAAAGAACATCGGGGAGTTTGACTTCCTTCATGCAGACCGGACGGCACGGGCGCGGGTGAACCTTATCCGCATTACCCATAAAAAAGTCAAAGTGGAAGATCGGCAAGGCAGCCGTGTGTATGGTTCCCATATTGAGTACGGGAAAGAAGATGAACCGGATTCCTTTGAACGGTGGATTAACGAGACCATCGGGACCTTTGAAGCGGAAACAGAGGAAAGTGAAGATGAAAGGTCTTTGAAACTGAAACAGCAGGAAATACCGGAACTGGTGGAAAGTTTTGAAGCGGAAGCCAAAGCCTTATTGGACCTGTTTAAGTCAATCGGGAAGACACCGGACCGGGTTATCAAAGCCTTTAACATTGACCGTAAATCCATTCTGGAAATCATACGGGAAAATATCAGGGGGCTTAAAAACCGGTACTGGAAAATCACCTTCGACAAACTATCCGCTATTACCACCCGCCTTACCCACAACACCCGGCACAAATTGCTTTCAGAGATGGAGGAGTTTAACACCCTGGACTTCAATGAGGACAATATCTATTCCATTGTCATTTGGGTTATCAAGCATTTCAATGAGTACACTAATGAGCAAATTTTATCGGTGTTTGACGCGCTTACCAGCCAAGATTACGTTAAGGCGTATAAATCAAATGTCCATTGGACACAGGATAATTGGCGTTATGCGAAGGGAAAAGGGAAACCGGAAAAATATCAACTGGATTACCGGCTGGTCACGCATTGCTACAAGAGTTACCGGTATGATCAAAATACGGTTGATGATTTCATTGTCATCTGCCGTAGTCTGGGTTTTAACATCCCGAACTACAGTACCCTTGATTTTGAGGCAATTGGTGATGAACAACGGTTTTTCGCTACTAATGGCGAACTTGCTTTTACGGTACGGATTTACAAGAACCACAACGCCCACATGAAGATCAACCAGCAACTTATTATGAAGTTTAACATTGAGGTTGCCCGGCTCCGGCACTGGATAAACAGCTATAAGGATATTCAGCGTGAGTTTGATGTTTCGGTAGTTGAAGCGTTCAAATTGTGGAATTCACCAAATTTACGACTGCTTGAAACCGGCGATATAAAGCTATTGGGATTTGACGAAAAAAAGTCTGCCTAATCTATTGAATGTCCTATCTGGGAGTAGAGCATGAGGGCGGGATTTCCCCGCCCTTTTTTTGTACTAAGCCATTTCTTCATTTAAATATTATCTATGTGTAGTCGCAATGCTACAAACCATCTGTATAGAAGGTTATATCGTAATCCGGGAAATACTACTTTGGGGGGGATATGAAAACCGAATGGATGAAGTACAATCCGGTACGGAAAGACGCTATGTGCTGGACCTGCAAACGCAAAGGGCATGGGTGTAATGAAAACATGCGGGCTATAGTTGAACGGTGCCATGTGGGATGTATGACTGGCTATGTTTCCAAGGCCGCAAAATGCTCTATGGCGGAATGGGAGAAAGCAATGCATCACCGGGCATTGGGGAACTATTCTGACAGCCTATAATGAAGCGCATTTGTTTGACAGTGGTTCTGATTTCAATTACCGCGTTTTCAATGATCCGCACTGCGAGGACAAGAGCCATGAGGAACACTGGCTAGTCATTTCGTTCTATCAGGATCATGTAATTAAACCTGAAAATGAGCTGCTATAAAGGAGGATTATTATGGGTGTTCCATTTTGGAGCCGCCCTGCGTCCAATGAATGTATGCTGATAGATTTGCTGGGGCAGTCTCAATGGGATGCCCTGGCACTAAAGGTCTATGATACATGGCTGCACCGATGGGTTCACCGGTATGTCTATGCCGATTTGATGAGGCAAGGGGAAACGTGGAAAAAGCGCAAGTGGTTTTCCCACCATGCAAAAAAAATATTTCTGGAAAACTGTAAAATTTTTCAACAAGGAGGAAATTTATGACATTACCAGAAGCGCACAAGCAATTTATCGAAATCTTTCATACGAAGCTCAATCCATTTCTGGATGGCTTACTAATGATTGTGACCAAGAGAACGGTAATTGACGTTTTCAAGTTCGATGATTGGCTGCATGAACAACACGGTAATTATGAGGATGATGGCAAATGTTTGAATGACATCATCAGCGAGAAATACGGCAAAGGCGCTGTCAACATGATAAAAGAGTTGATTTGTCCAGGAGCGGCTTAATGGGATGGATGTTTATCTATAGCTACAAGCCGGTTACTAAGCAACCGGTAATTAATAGGAGGTTACTATGCCGAACTGGTGTGAAAACTACTTGAAAGTAGTAGGTGATAGAAAAGACCTGGATAGTTTTCTGGCCGAATCTTTTTCAAAACAAAAAGTATACCGGCTTATCTTTCACGCTGGAATACAGCGAAGGCGGCGTAGGGTTCAGGGGTATCTTTGAAGGCCAGAACGGTGAAGTCCTCCAAAATAATTGCTGGGATATGACCCGCGAGGACATGATCGAACTCGGTTATCTGGATGAAGACGAGGACGAGGAAACCGCATAAGAGGCATGTGGAACGTAGTTCCACTTCGATTTACATGTGCAGCGATTCCGCAGCACCTATAAAGAAGGTATCTATGAAAATAACCAACAAGTTGGATCTTCCGGCTGGACTGGTAAAAGCGGTCTCAACGGAACGGCACAATGAGCCGGGGTGTATTTCGGCTACCACCCTCTTGCAGGGAGTGAAGCATATCATCCTTACGGATCGCCATTGGGATGAATTAGAGGATGATGTTGCAGATCGAATTTGGGCCATCTGGGGAACGGCGGTACATTCCCTTTTGGAACAGGAAGGAGAGAACGACTTTGCCGAACAGGTGATGAGTTACCCGGTGGGGGATATTACCTTAACCGGACGAATCGACAACTACGATATGAAAAAAGGTATTATCTGCGATTATAAAACCGCTTCAGTCAATAAAGTCAAGTTCAATAACTTTAGCGACTGGTGGTATCAGGGAATGATTTATGCCTGGCTGTTACGGAAAAATGATTTCATCGTCAATAAATGCCGGTTTATCACTCTCTTGAAAGACCATAGCAAAATTGATGCTGTCCGTGACCATCAATATCCCCAAAATCCGGTATTCGTCTATGAGTTCGATGTTAGCTTCCTTAAAATTCTCCAAATTGAAAAGTTCATTAAGAATAAGGTCCGGGAATATGTCAGATGTGCAGCATTGGGGGACGGCGATATACCCCCCTGTACTCCCGATGAACGGTGGGACAAGGCGACCAAATATGCTGTCAAGAAGAAAGGCCGGAAAACCGCAATCCGGCTTCTTGACAGACAAGCGGAAGCGGAGGAAATGGCCGCCGATCTCGGCAAAGGCCACTACGTTGAAACACGCCCCGGTGAATCCACCAAATGCCTATCATATTGCCGGTGCTGCGGGTTCTGTAACTATTATCAGGACTGCGTAAAGGCCGTAGACGAAAAGATAGCGGTATAAAGATCATATTAGTCCCATTGTGGACGAAGGAGTGTTTATATGGCTTTTAAGAAAGCGGAACGTACCCAACTGTATTTGAGGTGCGCGTTATTCGGCCCGTCTGGTTCCGGGAAAACCATGACGGCCTTGCTGATGGCGAAGGGGATCGCGGAAAAAATGGGCGCCCCCTTTGCGGTCATTGATACGGAGGCCCGGTCAGCGTCCAAATATGCGGACCGGTTTACCTTTGATGTCGAGGATCTCGAAGAGAAGAACATTGACCGCTATATCAGAGCAATGGACGAATGTATCAAAGTCGGGTACAAGGTACTGGTGATTGATTCCCTTTCCCATGCGTGGCGGGATTTGACCGAGGAAGTTGACCGTATCGCCCAGAACAGTACCAGCAAAAACACCTTTTCGGCGTGGGGCAAAGTCAGCCCGAAGCAAAAGCGTTTGGTTGAAGCTATCCTTAAATTCCCCGGCCATATCATTACAACCATGCGGAGTAAAACCGAATGGGTGATCGCGCCAAACAAGGATGGGAAGATTGCGCCGGAAAAGATGGGGCTTGCGCCGGAACAGGGGAAGGGTATCGAGTACGAATTTGACCTGCTCATGGAACTTGACCAGAAGCATCAGGCCACCGTGACTAAGGACCGGACCGGAAAGTATCAGGATGCGGTCATTGACAAGCCGGGGGAAGAATTCGGCGTTGCCCTCTATGAATGGCTTTCAAATGGGACTGCGGTTCCGGCTCCGGTTCCTGCGCCTGTACCGGAAGTGAAACCCGCCAAAACTGTTAAGGCAAAAGCCGGGGATGTGAAAACATCTCCTGCCAAAACAGCCCCCGCCAAAACGCCCTCTGCGGATCAGCCGCCGAGCGGAAGCCTGAAAGACAAGGGTAAAGAGCTTGTGCAGCAAATCGGGGAACTCATTACCGCCGTCTCGGAATCCGGGCAGGCTTATTTTGACGAAGGGGAAAAAGATGGAGCCCGGCAAATCATTGAGTCTATCAAAGTAGATGAAGCGGGTATCAGGGACTTGGGAGACCTTAAAAAGTTCCTGGATGATGAGCTTACCAAGCGCAAAACCGCCAACGCTTCAAAGGCGGTGATCCCCGCATCCGTACCGGCCACCAAAGCCGCCTAACCCCTTCATCGGTTCCCTGGCTGATACTGTTCCCGGACGGTTCCCTCCCTCCCGGTAAAACAGTATCGGCCTTTTTTATAAGCCGCTTATTTTCATGGCGGTCTAAATATCAATTCCTTCATAGGAGACGTATCATGCGCACAGCAAATACCGTACCCCTTTCTATCCTTGACCGGATGGGGTATACCAATCCGACTGTTATCAGGGATTGGAAAAAAATCTTTTCCAGAAAAACGCCGAAACAAGCGGAGCCTAAACCGGCTATCGAAGTACCGGTCAAGCCGGTGAAAAAAGCAAGGGTAAAGAAGGATGAAGTAAAACCGGAAACCGGTCCCTTCATACTAACCCGTCAAGACAGCCCGGCTGATTTTGAAAAGATGTCCTTTGTCCTCAAAGCCCGGTTAGCGGATGCGAAGAAGGAGGTCCTTACGGTCCTCCATGTTGAGCAGACCAAAACGGGCAGCCGCCTTATCGCCTGTGACGGCTTACGGCTCCACTTTGCCGAGATAAATCGGAAAATCAAGGGTGGGGATTACAAGCCGGTCGTGACCAAAGACCGTATCAGTCTTGGTGAACCGGTAGCGGGCATCGTGTTTCCGAATTGGGTAAAGGTGATCCCGGAAAATACCGAGAAACGTGCGGTCATTGACCTTGCGGATACCGGTATGGGAAAAGACCGGGACCAGACGGAACGGTTGTCCTGGGTATTCCATTCCTTTGCGAATCAGACCGGGGAACTCATCAACCTGCGCTTTCTCGAAGACCTCATTAAGACAAAATGGCTGGTCTATTGCCAGAGCCAAAAAAACAAGGCGATGGTACTGAAAGAAAAGGGAGCGGAAAATTCTGTATTCGCAGTTATCATCCCCCTGCCGGAAGCTGATGCCGTAAAGCAAGCAGCGTAATCAGCCGTCATTCAAAAGCCGCTCTATTATAGAACGGCTTCATTTTATTCAAGGAGCAAGGAACGTGAACAATCTCAATTCTATTCTCATCGAAGGAAACCTGATACGAGACCCGGAGTACCGTGAAACGGCGAAAGGAACGCCGGTTTGCAATTTCAGTATCGCTTCAAACCGCTTCTTTAAGCAGGGTGAGGAGATAGAAAAGGAAGTTAGCTTTTTCGATGTGGAATCGTGGTCGAAGCTCGCACAGAACGTCCAAAATCTGGGACACAAAGGCCGGGGGGTGCGGGTAGTCGGGCGGTTGAAGCAAGACCGCTGGACCGCCCCTGATGGAAAATCCCGGTCCAAAGTAACCATTGTGGCGGAGCATGTCGAGTTCCGCCCGGACTTTAAGCGGGAAGAAGCCGGGGAACAGCAGGGCGATGACGGGGAAGGTTTAGCCGCTGGTTTCTAAAAGAACGGCATGAATCGGCAAAGGGCCGCTCCAATATGGGGCGGCCTATTTTAATCAGGGGAGGATTATAATGGGGCCAAAAGAAAAGCACTGCATTGACATTCACGAAAAGGCGGAAGCGGTGGGTATCACAAGCCCGGTAGTTATTGACAGTAGCTTACTTAAAATGATGACGCCGAATCCGTATTTAGCCTCAATCGGTGTTTCACTTGAAGAACGGATAGAAAATCTCCTGGGATTGGTGAAAGCCAATCTCCATACCGGGAAAGATTCAGAAAGAGTTGAAAAGAAAGATTATTTACCATTTATGGTTTTGAAAGGGCCGCTTGTAAAGGAAGAATTTCTGTCCGTTATCGTAAATGTTGAAACCAAAGGAGAGGACAGAACGGTCATCACGCTCTCACCGGCTGACAATGGTGATTGCGGTGAATGTGCCGTATAGACTTACTTCGCCCCATGTATTTGGGGCATATTTCTTTCGGGAGGACCATGTATGTTTCCAATATTAGGAATAATCGCAGCCGGTGTTGCATCGGCTTTGACCGCTGGGGAAGCGGCGGTTATCGCGGCAAGTGTAGGAGCCGCTACCGCAATCGGGACAAATGCGTTAACCAAAAAAAACCATGAAGTATCTGATAAAAACTCAGATGCAGATATTGATGATGAAGATATTAAGGAAGCGGTTGCGCTGGCTTTGAAAATAGTCAAAAACCGTAAAGAATAAATCGGAACACAGTTCAAAAGAGCGGGTGTAAAAGCCCGCTCTTTTGAACCGAATTATTTTTTGTCCGGCTCATCCTGTTGGGTCGATGTTTCTTCAGCCTTCTCCCGTTCAGCTTGTTCATCTTCTTTAATCGCTGTTAGCAATTGACCTGCGGACGGCATTTTCGGTAGCTTAAATCCATCGGGGAAATGCTCATACTCACTCTCCCCAAAACCGTATCTTTTCTTAAACATAAATCCTCCTCGTTATATTGCTGAGGCAAGTTCATCTAGCCCATCGGCAATATGCTCTAAAACATTCATAACACCACCCAATACATGATCGGCAATTTCCTGTCCTGCATCTTCCACCTGGTTAGAGCGGCGTTTTCCGGTCTTACACCACATGGCAAAATGCTCGCAGTTGTTGAACAGGAGATTGAAGTCCCGTTTGCCTATTTGAGACCTTGCCCGGCGTAAGGTTTCTGCCCCTGAATAACACATTTCATTTTGTGGAATCCCATAGACAGAAACCTTATCGCCTTTGGCAAAGCGTTCAAAGGATGTTTCACGGACTGCAATGTTAAAACCGAAATCGCCTGAATTGGCGGCATGATGAATTACCCGGCCATTCCCGGCATAGATACCGTAATGCTGATATTTCCCTCTATCGGCATAAATAACATCCCCCATTCTCATAGATACTCCTACAATCCACTTATGGTCAAGGCAAGATTGTTGATGAAGTCACAGACCGCATAGGTAGCATCTTCAATGAAATCGGCGATTCCAGAGCCCAAATCATCCAGCCATTCATAGGCATCATCGTTGGCAGGATTGGGATTGTTTTCAAAGTTCTTTTGTTGTTCCATACCGCCGCTCCTTAAAATTTTGAGGCGAAATCTTCAAGACCGTTTGCGATACCCTCAAGGACATTCATGGTTGTACCGCCGATTTTTTCAAGCAAGGGACTGTCCTCATCTGCATAGGGTTCATAAATCTTGTCATCTGATGATTCTTCACCATCTCTTCCGCCGTCCTCTGTGTCTTTGAAGGCGTAAATAAGGCTGCCTACTTTTTCATGCAAGGCCTGTTCTTCTGCATCGAGTGTTTCAATAACACCCACAACCTTTGAATAGGCTTCATCAGAGGCTTTTATTTCAAGCCGCTTTTTACCGAGGGCGATAATGGATTTAGCGGTTTCTTCCATTTCAGACAATACGGATTTATCTAACCCGATGATACGGCAAAAATGGTTAAGGTATTTCTGTTTTTCCCCGGCCAAAATTCCGGTGCTAACCGAATACAGAACAAACACCCAAAGGTACTTCCGGGAATCAGGAGAAAGAAACCCGGAATATGAATCAGCGGATAGCCGGTCCATTTCTTCAACGATACATTCATACCGTTCATCCTCGGCAAACTTGGCAATCACTTCATCGTAATACTTGACAATCTCATCCTTGACCTTGGAGAAATCGTCAAAGGCCAAGCTGTAGGGCACCTCAAAATACGGGGAAGATTTTAGCGGTAACAAGCCCCCAAGAATAATTGTTTTCAGAAAGTTCCCGCAATGGGCCGCTATATCCGGTACTTTCAGTTTGGTTTTTAAATATGCTTCCAAATCAATCTCATTTTCCGGCAGCTTTTCATTGGATGATTTTAAGCCCAGCGTAGAAAGATGCCAATCAAGGTTTCGCTTTGTATCAAACAACTCCGCAAAACACCTGCTCTTTTCCTCACTGTCTGTCTTATCCAATGACAGGTAACAATAATAGATAGCGGCAACCTTCGCGTCATCATTCCAGCCCAAGTTCCATTCACTCTTGCTCATACGATACTCCTTGTCATGTAAAACCCTTTGGATTTTCCCCATAGGGATAGGGCCTTACAGTCTTTACAGATTTATAATATTTAAACCTGTAAAGGCAATGATACTTATAAAGTCCCTGTTTTCTTGCAACGGCTTTATATATCAATTATAACAGGGGTAAAACGACGTAGAGTGTCGTAGTGAGGATGGATTTTCAAAAAAATTCAAAATATGAAGCAAGTTTAAGAGAGCCAATTATTTCACCTAAATAAAAGATAAGTCTCTATTTTATATAAAATAACCTCATGTTATTAAAGACGAGACTATTAAATAATATTTCAATACACGTATTCAACATAAGTGTTTAACAACTTTTACATCGTCTAAATTATTTTGTGAAATGAATGATGCTGCTTCTCCACGATTTTTAAATAACATTGCATCGTCCATTTCGTTATATGGAATAAATACAGGCCTCGTGACTGTTTTACTCACAGTCTTTATTTTCTTTCTCCCCAGAAATCCTTTTTTTTCCACATCTTCCTGGATAGTTGTTTTTTCCATGTGTGAAAAATAATCAGGAAAAAAAACTTTTTCTTACATATTGCACACATTTCCAAAAAAGGACCGTCCATATACAGCTTTATCAACTGCTTACACGAAACAAGATTTTTATCTATAAAATCCTGTTCGGTCATATATTCTCTGAAGAAGGCATCATACATCTTTTCAACGTTGCATATTACCGGGCGGTCTTCATAGATTTCGCATAAGTTGTTCTTCAGGTAACGGCACACACCGTCACCCCGGTCATACTCCGTCAGAAGATTGTTTGTGTTTAACATCCTGCAACACACGCCGCATTGGACACACGGAAAATGCATACTTTATGTAAGACCCAACTCAGTACAAAGCAGCGCGTAACGCCGTTCATCTGTTTGTTTTATTGATTCAAGCCATTTTTTGTACCGATCGTCTGCTTCCTGCCGTTCTCTTTCAAGTGTATCCATAACAAACTTGTGCTGCATTTCTTTTTTGTAGCCGAAAATATCGAGCTTGTCCCAGCCCCATAATGCAAGTGCAGTTACTAAGGCAATTAACAACCCAAGTAAAACATCAGTAAGAAGTTCGCCGATGATAGGAATACGTTTTATTACTGCCATGGGCGGAAATTTATCAATAGCTTCTTCCGCTAAAATGCCAAAGGTTACGATACAACCGGTAATGATAATTTTTCCAACCTCATGAAAAAGCTGACTTTTTGACATATCGGCAGGAGGGTTTATGAGCATCTTAATGGCCTTTACCACCGAGAAAAAACCCTCACGAATTAAACGCACAATATTCTTTGCTGTGGTAACGAAAATATTTATAATTACGGTAACAATGTTTGAACAGAAACCAGAAACAAAACCGGTTACCCCTTCTTCAAGTATTTGCTTCCATTTATTTGCAATCCGCATTCCAATCCGCTTTAGCCGGTCGAGCAACCCATTATACCATTTTCCCCCAAGTTTTTTAACACGGGAACAGCAGTCTCTGATTTCATCAAAAATTGCATTAATTATTTCCCGGATAAAAGCTGCAATCATTTGCCGCCCGCCCATTTTTGCGCCCTCAGTTACACCGGTTACCGCTGTGTTTTTGGTATAATGCACCGCTTTTTCACGGTTGTTAGGTAAATGCTTTTTTGCAGTTTCGTCCCCCTGTTTGACTTTTTCTTCCACGCGCTTTCGATCAACCTCATAATATTCCTCATTTGTAACATCACGCCCGCTTGATTTTCTTTCCATCCATTCTTTTTTATCAGAATCAAGAAGCGATTTATTTATACCCCTATCTGTCGAAGCCAGATTGTCAGTATCAGTTGCAAAGTCGGCTTTTTGTTTATCATTTTGCATAAAGCCGCCATTTTTATGGTACTCTGATAAGGAATAAATGTGGTCAGGACTGGTCGTATCGCCTTTAACTTTTTTGCCTGTATATGCATCAGTCAAATAGCCATTTTTTAATTGTGATTGTGTGAACTCACTACCAACAGATTTGTTACCCTGACCGGCAAACGCTTTCCCTTCGCTGTTTTTCCCGCGATCATACGTTGCACGATTGTAGGTATCCTCTTCCTTTGCATAGATTTTCTGCTGTGCATTATGGACCGTGGTGACATTCCCGCCGGTCTTGTCCCCCTTGGCCATTATGCCGCCAAGCGCAAAGCGGTCAACCACGGTGTGAATTAAGGTATCCTTCTGTTCGTTAAAAAAACTTTCGGCGTGTTCTTTCTTGAACTGATCCCGTAAAGCCCAGATATGGTTGGTAATTTCTTCGACCGATACTTCGGTGTTAAAATTGCCATAGGTGTCCATAAAATCCCAGCGTTTCAATTCCTCGGTAGCAAAAGTGGCTTTCCCAAGGGAGGCAATCTCCTGGTGCAGATATGTTTCCGGGACAGGCTCAATTGTAACATTACTGGTATCAACTTTACTAAGACGGCGAAGTTTTTTTAACGAGACCGGCATTCTTTGTTCCCCCTTATGCGGTTGCTATGAGTTTTTCAAACTTGTGCTCTTGTTCAACCAATGCAGCATATTGTTTGATATAATCATTTATACTGATAACCGTATCATCAAGTATCAGTACATTCCTCTTATCCAACTTTCCCTTGTATTTATGATATGTCGTGGTGACTTCGTTTTCGTTTGTTGAAGCCCATACTAAATCGACATCTTTTTTTAAGTCTTTTGGAAAACCTGCCTCAATTAAACCCAAAATGATGGACTTCAATTCTCCCGCATCTTCGTTTGATATCTTGTTCTTTAGAATTTGATAGCGGGCATAGGAAACGCAGGTAACGACATATACATGAAATTCCGTATAGCCCTTGAATAAACCTGCGGCCTTGGAAAAGAAATTTTCATCCTTCGAATCAACATCTGCAATATTTGAAACAATCTCTTTAAAACCGTCTTTTGTTTTTTCCCGCTGTTGCTGCAGCTCCTGCAATTTCTTTTTGTACTCATTGATTTGTCCGGCAAACTCCTCTTTAGCGGCAGCGGCTTCTTTGCTTTTTTTGAGGGCAAAGAGTAATGTACCAATCATATTCGTCTCCTTAAAAAAATTATGTTCTACAGCTAAAAAGCTGAACCTTCCATACCAAAATTTCCATAGACTTTCTTCACTTTCCCCGCCTCATCCCTCACCATGTCAACCAACTCCCCCGGCCCCAGCACCTTCACCGTATGTCCTTGCCCCAAAACCCAGCGTAATACTTCCGGCATTTGTGTAGTGGTAAACTTCACGTACACTGAGCCGTCTTTTCGCTGTTCAACTGTTTGGCCGCTGTGCCATTGACGGTCTATGGCGAATGTTCTGATTGTCTTGTCAAAGAGCAATTCAACCGTAACCGGTTCACGGGATGAAGCCCATACGCCCATCTCTTTATCAAAATAATCATTGGGATTAAAGGTAGGCGGTATGGTAAAATGCCTCTTGGTTAATGCCGCATTCTGAATCCGTGAAAAGGTGAACATGCGCGGTTCGTTCTTATCATGGCACAATCCGATGACATACCAATTCCCTTTTTGGGATATGGCATGATAGGGGTTCACCGTCCGCTTCATATACGTTTCTTTAGATAGCGGTTGATAGTCAAAAGTGATGGTACTCTTTGTCTTGAGGGCGGTAAAAATCACCTTGAAGACTTTAGGGTCCACCTTACCCGCCGCATCGGGGATAAAAGACATCTGATTGTTCAAAAAGGCTGATTGTACGCTTACGGTGGCCGGGAGGCTTTGTGCGATTTTTGCAAAAATGCGGCGTAAATCATCTTCAAGCGGGGTATTCCGGTATTGCTCTAACATCTGGTCAAAGAGGGTAATCGAAAAGAACTCACCCTCGGTTAAAAGGACGCTCTTAATGAAAAAGTTCGGTTCCGAATAATAGTACCCACGATGGTCATAGTCATATTCAATCGGAGCGGAATACATATCCCTCATGTACTCGATGTCCCGCTGGATTGTCCGTTGGGTCACTTCCAGTTTCCGGGCAATCACGGCGGCATTGGGGAATCCCCCCTCCCGGATGAGGCTGTCCACCGCCAAAATGCGGTTGACCATCACTTTTTGCGCTATATTACCGCCTTTTGTCCTCGCCATCGTCTTCAAATATCCTATATCCTTAGTCTATTCTAGTCTAGTCTCCACTATAACCAGCTCAAAACGTCATACATTGTCGTAGTCAGCCAGAAAAATACGTTTTTCCTCATTTTCAACCTTTTTTATTCCGCCACAGGCTGAATTAAGAATAAGCTAAGGGATTTTTGAGAATCTGTCAAGAGTGAAGCATAATCTAACGGTTGTAGGCTGGAATACTGCCCAAGGCGGTATGCTGACGGCAGTCCGGGAGATGATACCTTATGGATACAAAGGAAAAAAAATGCCGGGAACTCCTCAGCCGGAATATAAAGCGGTTTCGGGACAGACTAGGCCTCTCCCAGATGGATTTGGCCCTTGATCTTGATATTTCTACTACTTTCTTGAGCGATATTGAATTGGGTAAGAAATGGGTGTCAGCCAGGACTCTAGCCCGGATAGCGGAAGCCCTCAAAATTGAAGTCTATGAACTTTTCAAGACAGAAACACCCGCTGAAGACAATGGCATGAAGCCGGTGGTCCAATATCTTGCCGATGTTGACGATACGATAATCAAAACCCTTGAATTGTCCATCCGGCCCACGGTAGAAAAAGCGGTGGCCAGAATGCGGAAGTATTATGAAGGGCAGATTGCGGAAGGGACGGGGGAGTAAAAAGCCCGCTCGGCAATGTACCAGAGCGTAACTAAGTAAAATTTATACCCTTGCCCTGGTATGCAGGGCAAGAGATATATTGATGATTTTTACGCCTTATTTCGCAGTTTTTCGACCAGACTGTAAGCCTTGCTAAACATTTTAGCAGTGCCTACTGTGGATGCTTCATAGGGAAAAGCCATATTCGCGGCGATTCCCAAATGAGCGCTTTCTTTAACCACATCGATATTTGCCCCCATGAAGATGAATTCCCAGCCATACTTTTTGGTCTGCTTTTCAATCTTTTCCTTGATGTCCTGGTAGGTGTATTCACGGCTGGCATTTTCGTAGCCATCGGTGGTTATAACAAAGATGACCTTGTCAGGCTGGTCAGATTCACCGGCGTTTTTTATCCGCTTTTTTACATCCTTGATGGTCTTGCCAACGGCATCAAGAAGGGCGGTACTCCCCCTGGTAAAGTATTCCTTGCTTGAGAGCTCGGCAGTTTCGGCCTTGATACCGTTATGCAGAATCTCATAGTGGTCGTCAAAGAGCACCGTGGTTACTTTGGCAGGCCCCAGTGCCGCCTGTTTTTTTACAAAGCCGTTGAAACCTCCGATGGTGTCGGTCTCAAGACCCGCCATGGAACCGCTCCTGTCCAGCAGGAAAATGATCTCGGTAAGATTGTTGTCCATAATTCACTCCTTGGATATAATCTATCTTGAATATAGGACAAAGGAGATGGGCCGTGGTCGCCCGTGAAACGACATTATGGAAAACATTAACGGTGAAAATCGTCTGCTTGAAGCTTTAGACCGGTATATCACAAAGAATCTGGTTCCCGATCTTTCGGAATCCGCAAGTTTCGCCCGTTCTTTATTTAGTTACGTTTCCACGAAACACTTCCAGGTAGAAAAGTCCGAAAGTGATATTTCTTCTTATATTGAAAGCCAGAAGAACAAGGAAACCTTTTCCGTTATGCTGAACCGCCTGCGGGAAGAAAGGGGGCTTCCACCGCCCGAACTTTACAAGGCCGCCGATATTGACCGCAAGCTCTATTCCCGGATAATGGGCGAGCGGGATTACAAGCCCTCAAAAAGTACGGTTATCTCCTTTGGCCTTGCCCTGAAGCTTTCTGACAGTGAAATGGACGCCCTTCTCGAAAGCGCCGGTTACGCATTAAGCCGTAGCGTCATCTTTGATCTGGTTATCAGTTTTTGCGTGGAAAACATGATCTATTCCATCCCCGATGTAAATGCCCTGCTATTGGCAAGGAACGAGCCTCTGTTGCGGTAATCGGTAAAAAAGCCTGGAAAGAATTGTCTCAAATTCCGAGACTATTAACCCAGGCTGCCAAGTCTGCTTTTGTCTGTTTACCAGAAAAAACTTTGCCTTCTTTAATAACGGTAGAAGTAGAAACACTATTTTTCAGGTTTTCCTCCGTCTTGCCAAATCCGCTGCCACCTGATGTTGCGAAAAGCACGATAGTCTTTCCTGAAAAATCATAGCTTTCAAGAAAAGTGTTGATTATAGTTGGGGCAACATACCACCAAACCGGGAAGCCTACGAATACGACATCGTATTTCTTAATATCCGCATCTTTATCGGCAATTGCCGGACGATAGGACTTGTCATTCATTTCAATCGTGCTTCGTGCTTTCTTGTCCTGCCAGTTTAGGTCAACTTTTGTGTACGGCACTTCCGGCTTGATTTCATAAAGATCGGCACCTGCCGCCTCTGCCAGTGTCTTTGCCACATTGCCAGTGACACCGCTTGCTGAAAAATACGCAACTAATTTATTACCCATTCTTATTTACTCCCAAATTTCAATTTATCAATAGTATAATACCATCAAAACCTATGAACGCAAGTGACCACCCGCCCCTCAATCCGAAAATTTTCCAGTTCCGACCCGGTTATTTGCCGAGTGGGATAGGCGGGGTTGGCACTGATAAGGGATACCGACCGGGGCATATCGTCAAAACACACCCGCTTGACCAGCAAGGCGGTATCCAGGGACAGGACATAAATGCCGTTTCCTTCGGTCAGGCTAGGGTGGTATACAACCGCATCGCCATTGTGGATATGCTCGCCAGTCATGGAATCCCCTTTGACGTATATGGCTATAAGGTTTTCCGGGCGGTAGGGGCTGATGAGGGACCGGGGGAGCTTTAGGGTCTTTTCCCCGGCATAGTCCTGAATTTCCATGCCCCGCCCTGCGGCGGCCTCTTGATCCAGCAGCCTAATATCGGCTTTTTCGGTTTCAAAGGGGGAGCCTTCCCCAAGGAGGAACCAGTTTAGGTTGACGTTGTATTGAGCGGACAGTTTTTCCAGGATTTCACGGGAAGCATGGTATATGCCTTTTGAGAGGGAATATCCCCGCTCTTTTGAGGCCCCCAGGCTTCGGGCAAACTCCAATTTCGATAGGCCGGAGCTTTTTTGAAGAAAATTGTAGCGTTCTACCTCGGGTTCCATTGACAGCCTCTATTACCCTGATCTATGTTTAGAGTATAGTGATTAAAATAATCACTATAGGTGAAGTTTATAGGTAAAACGCCGATTTGTAAAGAAGGTTTTGTAAGGTTGGGTTTATGGCAAAAATTATGGTAGGAACTTGCGGATTTTCTTATCTTTTCGTAAATTTCAAGATATGTTATACTTATAAAATAGTACAGTCGATAAAAGGAGTATAAGACGGTGCGAGTACGTACCGTTTGGAGGATAAGGTGGCTCGAAATAACGCTCTGGTAAGTCCAAATATTCTGGTCTGGGCTAGGGATCGCCTCAACTTAACGCTTGAGGCTGCCGCAGAGTATACCGGGGTTAAGCCAGAGACCCTCAAATCCTGGGAGGATGGTTCCGCTTACCCCACCGTAAACCAGGCAAAGGAACTTGCCCATAAATACAAGATACCCTATGTCTACTTTTTCTTACCAACTCCCCCACGGAACATAAAGCTGCCCAAGGGACAAAACTACCGTACCATTGACAATATTCCCGTAACCGGACAATCGGTAGAGCTTACCGCTTTGCTTTATGATATTGTCCAACGCCGGGATGTAATGCTTGACCTTTACAAAGACATGGAAACGCCGCTACCGAAATTCAGGTATTTTTTTAATGCAGATACTACCGATATTGAAGCTATTGCAGCCGCCATCCGTAGAATTTTGGATCTTCCCGATGAACCTATTAAGCTGGATGATCGTCAGTCCTTTAATTATCTACGGGCAAAATTAGAAGAAATCGGTATACTTGTTTTCCAGGCAGTTAAAATAGACACTGCCGAAATGAGAGGTCTCTCTGTTTATTATGATACCTTCCCGATTATTGTAGTAAACCGCAGCGATGCTTACTATGCCCGTAATTTTACACTTATCCATGAACTTGCTCATCTCATTACCAAGACCGCCGGTATTTGCAATGAAACAAGTCTTTTTGCAAAGTCTCCTATTCAAATCGAGCGCCGCTGTAACCAGATAGCCGCCCTTGTTCTGGCTCCTGATAATTTACTTGTCAATGATACTGCCGTTACACAGCTTATACAAAATTGGGAAGATTATCGCGTCCGCAATATAGCCAATAAATACTATATCAGCAGGGAAGTTCTCATAGGTCGTTTTTATTCTTTAGAATTGATTACCAATGATTTTTATAATGAAAAACTCCAGCAATATATCCGGGAATATAAAAACAGCCATCCTTCCGATGTTAAGCCCGATGGTTTTATCAGACCTGAAACAAATACCGGTTCCCAATTTGGTAAAATTTATGTCCGCACCATCCTTGCAGCCTTTAGCCAGGAATTGATTTCCCCCCGCGATGCGGTGCAATTCTTCAATGGCCTCCGCCTTTCTCACTTTGATAAGCTGGAAAGGTGGTGCTTTTCATGAGTGACCAGAAATATGCCTTTGATTCAAACGCATTTATGAATATGCAGCGGCATTGTCCTCCGGATATTTTTATCAGTTTATGGGATAAAATAGAAATTTTAGTAACCAAGGGGCAAATTCTTTCTTCTGATGAGGTGTTAGAAGAAATTGAACGTGGAAATGATTCACTTGTTGATTGGGCGCATTCGCATCCATCAATATTCCTTCCAAGTGATGAGACAGTTCAGTTAAAGGTTAGGGATATTTTATCAAAATACCCCAAGCTGGTGCAAAGTTCCAAGAAAGCAAACGGTGCAGATCCTTTTGTAATTTCTATAGCTGCAATTAACGATTGTGTGGTCGTAAGCGATGAAGGTACAGGCAATGAATTAGTTCCCAAGATACCATTTGTTTGTAATGCTTATGGTGTTCGATGTATCAAGTTCAATGACTTCCTGCGGGAGATGCAGTTCACGCTATGATTCAAGGTATTCATTAAAATGGGCGATATAGAACGTCACTTTTCAGAAGGCCAAATCGAGAAAATCTGTAAAATTATTGGCGATACTGATTTTGGTTTAACCGGATCACAAATTGGCCATCTGCTTCTTTCAATAAATATTAAGGATATTTCACCTGATACAACAAAATGGAAAAGATTATTTGATGCCTTTGCTCATGCTCATAATGAAAAAGGTAATGATAATTTTATATTGAGATTTATATCTAAGGCTTTGGAGCCCTCTCGTTTTATTGGTGAATCCGCTAGATATAATCATTTGATTTCAGAATTGAACACAGTTTTATCATTCATGGGTCTATCTTTCAATGAAGATGGCAGATTTCATACAGTTAAACAATCAATCACATTAAGCGAAGCCGAACAGCGGGCGACCGATTTACGCAAAATATGTATTGATAGAGGTTTCCATCCTGAATTGTTAAAGTATTGTGAAAGTGAATTACTTACAAATAATTATTTTCATGCTGTCTTTGAAGCTGTAAAAGGTATTTCGTCATTAATACGTGTTAAAACAAATTTATTTTCAGATGGTAATGAATTATATGATACTGCCTTTGGTATTCAGGCCCCCTTATTACTTATAAATTCATTACAAACCGAATCAGAAAAATCAGAACAAAAGGGGTTTTGTAATCTACTAAAAGGACTTTTTGGTACTTTCCGTAATCCGACAGCCCATGCAGCAAAAATAGAATGGCCTATGGATAAACAAGATGCATTAGACCTTTTTGCTATTGCATCTTATTGCTATAGACGAATTGAAAAATCAACACTAAAATAATTATTGTCTTTCTACATTATTAACCTGTATCTTTTCAATCTGCATATCTGCGGGTTCATCATCCGGCACAATTCGTGGCGGCGGTGTTGAGTAACCAAGGCGGTTACTATCGCCCTCACGCTTATATTGCGGAGTGCTGCCGTATGCGTCTACATATACAAGGACCGGATATAAATAGAAGCCGCTGGCGTTATTATGGCGAGTTAGATACGGTGGTTGTAGGCTTTATGGCTATTAAGGGATTATCCGCTTCTGGTGGGGAAATGATTATTACGGAACGGAACCGGGGCGGTGATTATAAAAACCTTGGCGATTTTATACGGCGGGTTAAATTAGGACGAGATGATATAATTGCTCTTTGCCCTGCGGGGGTTTTTGATACCATCGCTGATGGCCTGGCACGGACCCTGAAAGCACGGGAACTCTTAAAAGCCAATACCGGAACAGCCCAGAGAGGACAGGCTGAATTGTTTGCCGCCGTGCTAACACCAGCTTATCGGTTTGGAGGGACGGCTGTATTAGCCCCTGCTCCTGTTAAGAAGAAAACAGACAATGATGAACGATGGGAAGAATACCGAGCGTTAAGGTTCTTGCGGAGGTCTCACCCGCTTATCTTATGGAAAGATAAGGTTTTAGCGGCCCGGCGTATTAAGGCGATACATATTGGGGAATACTTTGGGCGGTATGTCTGTTTGGTCGGTTGGCAAGTGACACAGAAAGAGGTCTGGACAAAAGACGGGCTTACCATGAGTTTCTTAACCTTTGAAGATGAGACGGCCATGTATGAAACCGTAATTTTTCCGAAAGTATACGACCGGTATAATAAGCTGCTATTTGACCAGCGGCCCCTATTGGTTTATGGGGTTGTAGTGGAGGATAATGGAGCGGTGTCACTGGAAGTGCGGAAAATTGAATTATTATAGAATGAGATAACTGATGGTTAAAAAGCTCGGCTTGTGAGACTGGAAGTTTTTATTTATTTTTATTTGCTTTTCGGAGGTTATCCCATTTATTTTTGAATAACTCCATGAGCTCCCCTAACTATCGGAGGAGTAAACAACTTGGATAAAGAACCAAGGATTTTGTCAAGGGAGCCATGCAGATACCTATTTAAGGAAAGATAAATCTATCTATAAAATGGACAATAATACCATTCTTCTTATATTTTGATTCTTTTACTAAGGTTCTTGGCTTCCCAGGGATAGCGGTGTATTGATAGTCGTCTTTTATCAAACTATCCCATAGGGAGCCAAAGAATTCTTTTCCTCTACCGGTATCGCAATCTATCACAATATCTTCCGGGTCTTCTTTCAAGTAATGTATTGACATTATATTGCGAATACGGTTAATTGCTTATGGTCCTTACTACTCATATCTGCTTTTGATAAATGAGTAAATAAATGTGCAATATGTTGTAACTGTTTTATCTTTAAATAGGTAAATAAGTACTACTATTATTAAGGGGTCAGTTTTTAAGCGCTTTTTCAACAAGTTTAGCAGAATTATTACTTTCTTTTTGGGTATTTTCATAGTGAAGAAAAACCTTTTTATTCCAGAACTTTTCAATCTCTGGATTATTCTCTTTTTTAGAAACCTTTTCAAGTTCATTTCCAGTATATCGTTTTCGACCTTTCGCGGCTAGTTGATATATCTTATTGAAATGATAATGTTCGAAATCATTAACTATTACATTTCCATAAAAGTACCGGGAATATAAGACGGCTAAATAGTGAGTATAACGAATAATAACTTCATCATAATTTCCTGATAAATCACTGAGTGTCATATTAGGGCTATTATATTTTGTAAGATTAAACTCAATCCTTTTTGTATATGGATTTTCCTTTAACTTTTTCCTTGAAGTCTGGTTTAGTCTTACCAGGTTTCCAGCATGGTCATAAACCTCTAAAAGTGATTTTCTTGTATGAGAGTTTTTTGAACTCCGATAATCACTTGAATAATAACTGGTTCCAATCTGATTCAATAATTCAGGTTGCAAAATATGTATATTTCCTTCTATGAAATCAAAATAGAACTCAATTTCTTTTATATTGTATACAAAATAATCAAGTTTCATATAAATAAAAATTAAAGGTATGTCTATCGGGAATACCAATATCTTTTTTTCTATCAATTCATATATTGCCTTTGCTATACTACACCTTATATCCAATGTATGGTCTATTCTTTGACTTTGAATAGTTAAGAATGCCCATTTCCCATAATAAAAAACTTGGTCTAAACGGATATAGTGCATGTTATCTGTATATGGTCTTTCAGTTGTTATAAAACAGGACGCTAATGGGTTTAACGTGACTGTTATCTTGTCAATACCCTCAATGGGTAAGCCTTCCGCATTAAGCAACACTATTTTACCGCCGGTTGGTTATTTGATGATGGGGTTTGCACCTTGCATGTGTTCACATACTTTTCAATATCGGTTTCTGTAAATCTTCTTGCCGTTCCAATTTTTATGGAAGGGATTTTGCCAGCTTCTGCATACTTGTATACCGTAGAGGTAGACAGTTGTAATGTTTTCGCGACATCTTTGATAGTCAAAACATTTGTCATGGTTTTCTCCTGTTATCTTTTGATTTGATACGAAAATTTTGTTGATCATTAATTCGTACTTATTTGGATGTTATGGGTGTATAAAAAATAACAACCTGCGAAAAAAAACCCGGCGCAATGCCGGGGTTTTAATCATTTCGTAATTCCGGGCTATTTCCCGGATTGCTTATTATCAGCCTTGTACGCTTCGCTGACAAACCCGCTCCGATTAACCGCATGATGTTTGGCTTGTTCCAGGAGCCATGTATAAAACTCCCATTGGGCCAGGTCATCCCATTCATCCTCTACCTTTTCCAAGATATACTGATCGAGCCGTTCTTTAGCGATTGTAGCCGCTGTGCGATGCGGGGAGGGCAAAAGCTGTGTCCTTGTTGGAACAAAAGGCATCTCTTTTTGGTCATTTGTAGCCTTGTCCAGGGGAGTTTCATATTTGAGGGCTTTGATTCTCTCCCGCATTGACGCTCGATTCAGCGACCCATCCTTCCGTTCCTCCAGAACTTTAAGTCTTTCGGAATTGTCAGGAATCCCCTTAGTCTCCGCTATGTCCAGAATACTCACGCCGGCGTGAGTTATCAGGTCCGCTAAGTCATCATCATGGTTTATCTCATTAATCCCCATAAAGAGATTGTTGACATAGCCTTCCGTCTTCCCCATGACACTGGCAATTTGCTTGTTGGTAAGTCCTTCCTGTCGTAGCGATGAAAGAGCATTTACCAAATCGATTTGGGAAAGGTCTACCCTCTGGACATTCTCAACCAGTTGGATAACGGCGGTATTATCCGCATTGGAGATAATACACCGAATACTGTGAAAGCGTTCCGGTTCACTTTGATAGAGCAGTTGGCAAGCCATAAACCGTCTATGCCCGGTTTTCACAATATATTGGTCTCCATCAACGTAAACAGTAATCGGTTGCAATAAGCCATGCTGCCGGATGCTGTCGGCAAGCTCCTCAATCCCGGTGTAGTCCTTACGGACATTTTCACGAATAACAATATCCCCAATAGGAATATCCTTGACCATGATGTTAACCGAGCGGCTGTCCTGGGTTCCATTCCGGGATTGTACATTCTTTAACATTCCCATCTTAGCCATTAGATTACCTCCTTTATGGTAACACCTAAGATATTCTGAATAAGGTTCTGTACTTCCTCAAAGCCTTTTTGTGTTTCGGACTTGTAAGAAAGCCGGTAATTTCGCTTGTTGATGTACTTGCGGTAGACGCTGCTCCGCGAAAGATGATTTGGATTGATAAAAGACTTGAAAATTTCGTTTTCCAAAAACATATTGGTTATCTGGTTCCGATAAGTCTCTTGATTAGCGTTGAGGGGCTTTTCAAACTGGTTGAATATGATATGGGTGTCGAGGTTATCCAGTTCCAAATCAGCCAATTTCTCAAACTGGTATTTCAAGGCTTGAAAACTGAAAATGTCTTGTTGGACCGGAATGAGCAGAATATCGCTTGCTGTGAGGACATTCCCGATGATGTTGTCATACGTTGGTGATGTATCAATAATAACAAAATCATAGTCTAGTCCCTGTAATGCCCTTTTGAGCCGTTTAAGGCTATCGGTACTCCTAAACTCATTGAGCCGGACATCACCGCGAATCAAGTCAAGATTATCCTGAACCCTCTTAACGCAATCCTGTACCTTTGCCCCTAAAAAGAGGTCAAATACAGTATGCCCTTGGCTGGTCTCCAATCCGCTGGAATTATCCAGATAGAAAGAAAGAGAGTTGTTACTTGCATCTGCATCTATCACCAAACACTTTTTTCCGATGCTTATAAGCGCATTGATAAAAAGTACAGACAGGGTGGATTTCCCTGTTCCACCTTTAATTGAGTTTATTGCGATTGTTTTCATACATTGCCTCCTAACTGGCACAATAAAGATAAGACCGCCCATTAGAGGCGGCCTTTTGTTAGTACATCTTGTACTTAGAGATAATATATAAGCGGTACGGGAGATTATTGCTGGCTTTCGGAACCTTTAACCTCCTAATAATCTTGGTGGTAATCGGTTAGAGAGCATAGCTTTTTAGGTGTTATTCTGTTGAGTTATTTTCTTCTTGTGGAGGCGGGGAGTATTTGACCTGTCCGTCCAGACATTCATAGCAATTTTTAATGGCAGATTCTAATCCCTTACGCTGGTGTAAGTCTTTATCCAATAATAAAACCGTAATAACTTTAATGAGCATATCAATCCGATCCGGACTGAAATGACGTGTATCCAAGACAATAGTGTGATTATTCTCGGCAGTACCGGAAAAGGCACTTGAAAACAGATCCCTAATTTCCTTGCCTTTCACCTGATATTGGTCTATACATTTTCCCAATAGGTCCATATCCGGGACGGCTTTACCCGTAATAATCTCAGACAGCTTGCCGTCAGAAATTCCAAGTTTTTTGGCCATTTCCATTTGCTTGGTGTCAGTCTGTATACAAATGGTTTTCAATATCTTCCCTAATGCAGTTGACATATCATTACTCCTTAAAAAGAATATATTCTTTTCTTGAATTATTGTCAATAATTATGAAAACGCTTCACTTTTAATGAAATCTATAGAGACTTTGGCCAAAAAGGTTTTCCATAGGCGATTTTCGGAGCGTAAACGACATTTTCCTATTGACATTTTTCTTTAATTGAGCTTTTATAATAAAATGGTAATACGAAATTGTCGTTATTGGGTATGCCATGACTGATGACACAATGAATGACCTTTCGGGTACAGCCCTATCCCAGGGCGGGCCATTACAGACTGTTCAAGACTTGGAGGCATGTCTATGGCAGCGGATCGATGAATACGATGGCGGGATCGGTGCCGTATGGGAACAAATTGATTCACGGCTAAAAGCAGATGAGGAAAAGACTATAGATGGCCCTAAACGAACCAAACAGAATAAAATTTCCTATGAGGCTTTTAAACGTGCCCATGAGAGGATGTCACCAAAGGCAAAAAAGAAAAAAACGGCTGAAAAGATGAGTTATGGGATTAGGGGCAACCCTATCCTGCTTAAGAATATTTTTGAAATCCTGGGTATCAAGGGATTTTCGGATTTAGGGGAATCCACATTTATGAAACCGGACCCCTTTAACAAGCTGGTTTCCCTGGATCGCAAAATGACCGATATGAAGACCCGGATTGAGGAACTTTCTGATGAAATTGAGGTTTATTGCAAAAAGAAGCCACGAATCAGTGCCTTAAAGTTAATTACTGATATTGATACTATTACACCGCGCCTTCATTCTATCATAACTAGTAATACCGACCCTGCATTTGATGATTGGGATTATCGAATGTCTCATACAACCGTGGGAAGAATAACCCTCTTGGGCAAAAATAAAGTGCTTATACCGAATACACCAACAGAATTAAAAAAAAGCCTAAAGCAGTATCAATTTAACCAAGGGACAAGATACGCAGATGCCATATTGTTCGATGACAGGTTCGGTGACGAGGAGAGGCGAGTATTAAGGATGTATAATCTTCTTGAGGATTATAAGGAATATTGCTCGCAAGAACCATTGCTACGAAAGTATTATCGTATTTTGCAAAAATTTGATTTTCGATCTTCTGGATTTAAGAATTGGGATGGATATATCCTTAGTCCTTTGTATATTGCTTGCTTCTACCTTCAAATTGTTATACGACATTTATCACGAATAGAAAAAACAGCTATTAAGACCGATGAGGAAACTGAAAAAAAGATTGTGGCTTTAGAAAACGAGACTAACGAGACTAAACCGATTAAATATCTTAGAATCAAAAGCGACAAAATGAATAATAGAATCCGTCAACTACTTAACTTGTTTAATGAAGGAAATATTAAACTGCCTAATCAGAAATATTCCGATTATAAAAAAGCATTAAGGAGTATCGCCGAGATATATTTCAAAATATTCTCAGAAAACAAGAACTTTACCTCAGAATCGGGAATCGGCATTAGCTATTCATTGACGATAGAGATTGTTAATCTAATTGAAATAGGTATTAATGATATTGAAACTTTGATAGGAAATACCAAGCGGGATATAAATGCCTAATAGTCACCCCTATCAATTAAGATTTAGCCAATGGCAAGCAGTAAAAAAAATCGATGTGCATTTCTCAAACGATATTAACCCGGTTTGTGCCCTTCCACCGGGGAAAGGAAAGACAGCCGTAGCATGTGAAATCATTCAAAGCTTTAGAGCCAAAGGCCCACAAAATATTGCCATAATTATTAAAGCCGTTAACTTTAAAAATCCCTGGGTTAAGGAATTAGAGGCATATAGTATTCTCTATAAGTTCATACACGGGAAAAAACGGGATGAATATCTATCGAATAAGGCTTATTTAATAAATAAAGGCAATGTGTTCATTACAACGTATGATACTGCCTTGATTGACATTGATAGAATACTCAACATGGGTGGCTTCGACCTTATTGTTTATGATGAATTACATACTGTGATTAATCCAGAAAAATTAACACAAAAAAGTCGGTTATTTGCCTACTTATCCTCTAAACGGAAGCTGGCACTTACAGCTACTCCTGTTCAAAATACAATTAACGATATTGGACTTATGCATCTTCTATTGAACAATCCTAAAGCATTGTCAGACGTTGATATTGATAATGCAAAAATGAAAAAATCACTATTCGAAGAATCCGTTAAAGATGCTATAGAAAAAAACATTGTTATTCTTTGTCTTGGAGATACACTTACTTCTGGGATTCCTTCTTCCAGTAAGAAACCTAAACTTAAAATAGAAAAAAGAAAAGTTATTCTATCAATTCCAATATATAATGAAATGAAAAAAACGATAGGTGATATTCTTGCTGATAATAGATGCGAGGATAAAAAATATATCAACTTACAAAAATTGATGAGTTTTCTCTCTCACCCCGATTCCATATACAAAAATAATTCAGTTGACATTCCCCCTATGCTTTGTACTAAAGTTGATGCGGTAAAAATTATTGTTGATATGATACCAAAAAATGAAAAAATAATCGTTTTTTCCCAATATGTCGATGTATTAAATTGCTATTATAAATTATTCAAGGACATGGGGTATGATTCTCTGATTCTTACCGGCAAAGATAGATGTGTAGATGTAGACCGTAAATTAACCCAATTCAACAATATTGAGTCATTTAAGTTTTTATTGACAACAATTTTTAAGTCATCGGAAGGGCTCAATTTGGAAACGGCAAATCATGTGATTATCCTTGAGTTCTGGTGGAACCCTCAAAAAATAATTCAAGCCATGGGAAGAATTGACCGTCTAAGTCAGACTAAAAATATCTTTGTGTATATGCTCTGCTATAATGAGGATGGCGGCCTGTTTAAATATGAGGGGTATTATTATGATACGATGTTGGTGAAGATAAAAGATGCTCGAATAATCAACCCGGCACAAATGGACTTGCCGGATGTGAAGGTGTTTTCAAATCAAGACACTTTCAAGACGGAGTTTCAATCATACATTGACGGTTTTCTGAAACCACCCATTATTCCCTTCCGCAAAAAGGTAACGATAAAGGGAAAGGGGAAACTGATAGGGCTTCCACCCGCTGAACCTACCTCGGATAAAAGCCGTCCACAAGGCAAGGAGGCCCAATCTGAAAATGATGGGGCTTCCTCATCTGCTTTACAGGAATCCCTTTTAGACCTTTGGGTACAACAAAACCTTCCCGAAGATTCTCGTTTTGACGGCTTGGATTTAACCAAAGGATCACAGGACGAAGATTGAATCCTGCCGATGAGCTTCCGATACAGTCCAGAATGGCGCTTTTAGACGGGGAATTGAATGATAAGGCTTGGGGTAAAATTTAAAGAATTGGAACCCCGTTTTTGGACGTGGATTATAGCGCTTTCTGGAACAGGAAATCAGGCTTTTTGCGGCGCAGGACGAATCCAGAGGAAGGGGATTTTTACCTGCCCTTCAAATTTGGCAAGCTCGTGATGATCGCAGGTAATAAACACCCCATCGTAAACAGATGCGGTGGCAAGGCCGAAAGCATCCGCGAGGGAAAAATTCTTGAGGGTACTCTTGAGACGGGCGACTTCCTCAAAAACCGCGCCATCGGTGGTATCAATAACCTTGACAGCGGTTTCCCGCACCGTCTGTATGATCTCCCGCGCTCTGTCTTCGCCCTGGTCTTTCATAAAGCCGTAATAGATTTCAACCAAATTGATAATGCTGATAAAGAGGTCTGTTGTGCCTTCTTCCGCCTGGTCGAGCAAATCATCCACAACATCGGCGCCCGGTTCTTCTTTAAGCCAGGCAATGAGGGCACAGGCGTCCAGAATTCCTGTCATTGGACATTACTACCGGAATGTTTATCAATAACCGCTTCCAGAACCCGGTCGGCATCTTTCATGGCTAGGAAGCTTTCAACAGTGAGCGGGGAATCTTTACAAAGTTCCCGCAGCCTTTGCCGCGCTGCTTTGGATTTTGCCTTCCTAGCGGCAAAAGGATTTGACGATGCCGGAGTAAACGTAAGTACCACCCGTCCTTCGGGAATTTCGCGGGGAACTTCCAGAGTAATCCGCCGGTTAGCCGGAATTTCGATGGTTTGTTCTATGGTCATACGCCAATGATAGCTTAAAGGACGGTGGAAGTCAATGTTTCGTACCGGCCGGGAAGTGTATGATGAAAGCTATAATTCTCATAAAAAATAAAAAAATCTAAAAAAGAGACTTGAATCCTAGTGGCGGCTTTTGTCGTTTTAACGCCCGGAGCCGGTGCGTCCGCTTCCCTCTTGATGATCGCTCCATTGGAGCCTAGACTTGCCTTCAAGAAGGCCGGTAAGACAACTCGGTGATAGACTGATGACCCAATTCTAGGCTAAAAGGAGGTTAAGTAGGGCACAAAAATGGGGCACTCATCGCTTTTTCTTCCATTTTTCTTGCTTAGCGTTGCCTAGTTCCTCTTGACTTTCTACTATATAGTGGTCTATTATATGACAAGTGAAATTAAGGCATCCAAAATTGGCAGGGCCTCCTAAGCGGCAGTTCGACTCTGCCCTGGATCATTGCCCAAAATGCTACGCATTTTGGGCTTGGGAGTTTGCTTTGCAAACTCCAGCTTAATTTCTCCGCCTATTTCTGCATTTTGGGCTTAGGAGTTTTGCTTTGCAAAACTCCTAATTCGTTAATTGAACTGCCGCCGTCCGCCGGGAATAGTAGGCCCTGGCATGGATAGTTCCGCTTCGGTGGCGGGAGTTGATATGCACAATCTTTGTTTCAAAGGGCAAAAGATCAAAATAATTATCCTCAAAATGCCAGCCGAATTCATCCCCGTCTTCGGCAATGCCGGATAGTTCCACACAGCGGGCAAAGCTATCGCTTGAAATTTCCAGGGCAAGATTTTTCTTGCCCGTATCACCGGCTGCGCCTTTCAGTTTTATTGAAAGTTCAGCTTGGGGGAACGGAAGGTTACGTTCCGGGTTTACAAATTCCACCGCACGCCCAAGCTGTTTCCCTTCATAATCAAAGGAAGCAAATAATACACAGTCACGGCGGAAATAGGAAAGGGCATCAAGGTTCGTTAAAATAGAAGCCCGCCCGCAGGACACTGCCGCATGACAGGAAAGTTCCTTTACCACTTTGTTTTCACTTAAACGAAATATTTTTACGGTTAATATGCCAAAAATATCTTCCCCGGTGTCATTCACGCCCCATACATAAATATGATCCCCCACATCAAAGTGGATGAGAAACGGAGCAAAGGCGCGTCGGACACTGTAATAGGGGATATGAGATTCCCCATAGTAATCCACAAGGCCGCAGTAAAATTGAGGCCAGGTATTGTTGAACTTCCATACCAGATGTCCGTTTGACCGGCGTTCACCTGAGCTGTCAGAGGCAGGCTTTCCCCGGCGCAGTTTAACAATATTTTGATAATAACTATATCCTGCCGCAGCCGCATATTTATAAATCAAAGACTCCGCATCGGTGGCATCATAAAAACGCTCAATGGGCCCCAGCTTTTCCCGGGAGAAATTGTTTGTGCGGCGTTCCAAGGCAGGGGGAAAGCAGCTTGGTTTTCCATAAACCGCCAGATCCGAAAAACCCTCGGGCCAAATATCTTTTTCCGGGATAAACCGTTTAAGACTTTTGAGTTCCGGCGGAGTGGTAACAATATCCTCCGAAACAAAGACCGCGTACTCCTCGCCGGGCAGATAGGACATCATGCAATGACTCCCATGGGTATCGCCATAACCAGGATCATTGGGGAATAAACCCTCACAGGGGGATGATACATGATAATAGCGGCCGGGATCGAGTTCTTCGCATAATTTTGGAAAAACGTGTTTTAAAAGATTTTCCATCCCGATCCGTTCCGTTTCCCGGTTAAAATCATTATGGTGCAAAGATTCATTGCTCCCGCACCAGAGGATCAAAGAAGGGTGGTTCCGCAGCCTGCGTATAAGGTATTCCGCTTCCGCAGAAAACAGACTGATGTATTCCGGTGTATCAGGAAGCTGGGAAGGCTCAATAGAAAAATCCTGCCAGATGAGGATGCCCAGGCGATCCGCCTCATCGTAAAATTCGTTACAAACAAGTTCCCCCGGTCCCCATACGCGCAGCATGTTATGATTGCAGCCCAGGGCCTTTTCCAGCAGAAAGTGTGAAAGTTCAGGGTTAGGCCGGTGACTGATACTCCCCAGGGTCGCTAAATTCCCGCCCCAAAACCGCACGATCTTGCCGTTGATCCGGAATTTTAAACTGCCCACCAATTCTACCAGCCTAAAACCAATCTGACGGCTTGTACGATCCCGTTCCACCCCATTTACATACAGGATGAAGGATGCACAATAAATATTCTGCGGGCCATAACCAATAGGCCACCAGAGCTCAGGATTTTTTATGGTAAATGCCGTTTGGGTTTCAGGGATACGTCCGGTAAACACCACTTTGCCGCCGGGATCGATCAGGGTAAATTCTATTTCTATTTTCGTATTCTCGTTTGTTTCAACCTTAAACACCTCCGCCTTCATGGCCACTGCGGCGCTGGTTAAGTCGTAACGGAGATCGTAATGCAGGGAAACATCCCGCAGCTCGGCGGCTTCCGGCAGTTCAAGGCAGACATCATCAAAGAAACCGACAGGGGCAAAGTAAGGCTGCACACCAAGATAATCACGGAAAAGATCGCAGGGCGCTTTGCGCATCATCGCATTGGGCCGTACAATTCCTTTCCATTTTTCCGGCATGTTTTTTTCATACCAGTGGTACAGTTTTACCGGGGAATGAAAATAAACCGCCAGTTGGTTTTCCTGACGGATTTTGCCTGTTATGTCCAGCCGCAGGGGTAAATACATGGTGTGATGTTCGGCTATTTTTTCACCATTAAGCCAAATATCACAATCCGTATCCAGGCCTTTAAAATGCAGAAAGATGGTTTGAAACGACTGTGGATGGGTGAATGAACAGGTATAAAGCCAATCCTGTTCCGCTACCCATTCACAATAAGCAGCCTCCCCATCCTCCAGCAAACTGCCCGGGATCTTTCCCGCTGCAATAAGGGCCTCCATGGCGGTGACCGGTTTTCCAATCCGGAAGGGAATCTCCTTAATCGCTTCTTTAAAGGAATAATCAAATCCCTCTCCCGGCTTTACCTGACTTAAAGACCAATCCTGAAGCTGAACCGTTTGTTTCATAACATCAAACAGCCTGGGGCGTGCTGCCCACGGCAGCTAATTTTTCCTGGGCCTTTTTATAAACATCCGCAGGGAGTACGCCCTTTTCGGCGGCGTCGATATTGGCCTTTAAATGCGCGGCGTCTTTGGTGCCCACAATAACGGTACTGACTCCGGCGCCGGTAAGGGCGTACCGCAGCAGGAAACTGTTCCGGTCTTCGCCGCCTGCCAGTGCATCCAGGCCCGCCTTATCGTAAAGTTCGTCGTAATTGGGGAAGTAGCGTTTCAGCGCCCCCCGGATGATAATGCCAATTCCCTTTTTGGCGGCTTTGGCAATGGCCAGTTCACTGTAGCGGACCAGGCCGCCGTAAACGGTCTGCATGGTGTCGAAGACCCCCCAATCCATAAAGGCATTAAGACATTCGTAACCGTAAATGGCCGGATACTTGGGATCGCCGGGACCGCTGTTCTTAAAAGTAATACTGGCGTGGCGTATCTTGCCGGCCTTCTTCATGTCGTAAAGGGCCGCCACGAGATCATCCTTGGGACCGCCGGGGAGGTCAGACGGCATGGGGGCGTGGAGCTGCAGAATATCCAGATGATCGGTCTTCATCACCTTAAGGCTGTTATCAATATTTTTCATGGCCGTGGCCCGATCAAAAATATGACCCGGCCCGACACCGGTGGTGTTGCAGCAGCATTTGGAAGAAAGGAAATATTCATTCCTCCGGTTCGGGATGCCGTTGCCGATCATCTCCTCGCTGGTTCCATAGCAGGGGGAGGTATCAATAAAATTGATGCCGCTGTCCAGCACTTTGTTCAGCAGGGCCGTAGCTTCACTACCGCTCAGTTTGGGAATTTCCATGGCGCCAAAGCCAAGGACCGTTACGGATACATCCGGTTTTGCCAATACTCTCTTTTCCATTTTAGACACTCCTTAAAATTGTGTTAGTAATTGTGTTATTCTTTGATGGCCCCTACCATAACTCCCTTAACAAAATATTTTTGCAGGAAGGGGTAGAGTACCAGAATGGGCACGGTGGCCACCATGATGACCGCGTACTTAATGGTTTCGGCCACCATCCGGGTATCCCCGGTATCATTGTTCATCTGGGCTGCCATTCCGCTGGTATCGTTTTGTACCAGGATTTCCCTTAGTACCAATTGCAGGGGAAACAGACGGCGGTCCCGCAGGAAGATCATAGCGTTAAACCAGGCGTTCCAGTGCTGTACCGCATAAAACAGGATGATAACCGCCACGGTGGATACCGAGAGGGGCAAAACAATTTTAAACAGGATGGTAAAATGCCCCGCTCCGTCCAGCTTTGCCGATTCCTCCAGGCTGGGGGGTATGCTCTGAAAGGCGGTCCGCATGATGATAAGATTAAAGGTGTTAATCGCCACCGGCAGGATCAGCGCCAAAAGACTCCGGTCCAGGTGCATCCGTGTAACTGTCAGATAGAAGGGAATAATGCCCCCGGAAAAAAACATGGTAAATACGATTATCATCATGATAAATTTGCGGAGCATAATACCCTTTCGGGATAAAAAGTAAGCCCCCAGGGAGGTGAGCAGTAAACTTAATGAAGTACCTGCGGCCACAACAATGATGGTGTTGATATACCCCACCCGGATATTCGGATTCTTAAGCACCGCGTCATAGGATGCCCAGCTTAAACCCAGGGGGGTGAACAAAAGACCGCGGTGGGCCACAAACCTGCTGGGTACACTGATGGATGCCAACAGCACATAAAACATGGGGTAAAAAGTTACAACCACCAGAAAACAAAGGAAGACCACATTGATAATTCTGAAAATCTGTTCCCCGGGGGAAATTCTGACACCCATAGACCGGCTCTCCTTTATCTACCACAGACTATTATCATTTAATTTACGGCTTAACCAATTTGATGAAAATAAAAAGACATAGTTGATCACCGAATTAAACAAACCTACCGCTGTACTAAAGCTCCAGTTAAAGTCCTGCAGGCCCTGCCGGTAGGTAAAGGACGAAATAACATCCGCAGTAGAATAAATTGCCGGATTATACAATAAAATAATTTTTTCAAATCCTACGCTCATCACATTCCCGAGCCGTAGAATAAGCATCACCATAATAACCGGCAGGATGCCGGGGATGGTGACATGCCACATCTGGCTGAAGAAATTTGCCCCATCAATTTCCGCCGCCTCATAGATTTGTGTGTCTATAGAAGTGATGGCCGACAGGTACACAATGGAACCCCAGCCTATTTCCTGCCATATACCGGAGATAACATAGATTGGAACAAAATTGGCGGGATCGCCCATCATGTTTTTCATTGGCGCCCCGGTGATCATGTTTACGAGCAGGGTAATAACGCCTCTGCTGTTGGTAAACTGCAGGATCATGCCGCATACCACCACCAGGGAAATAAAGTGAGGTATATAGGTTATGGTCTGTACAATCTTTTTAAATCCGGGACTGCGCACTTCATTGAGGAGCAGGGCCAGAATGATGGGTGCGGGAAACCCAAAAATGATGGATGCAAAACTAATGACCAGAGTATTGGTAAGAACCCGGCTAAAATAGGGACCCGTAAAAAAATCAATAAAATTCTGTAATCCAACCCAGGGACTGTCCCACATACCCAGTCCCGGTTGAAAATTTTTAAAGGCGATGATGACACCATACATAGGCACATAGCTGAAGATAATATAAAAGGCCAGTACCGGCAGGATCATCACATAAAGACTTTTATTCGCACCGATACAGACAATCAGCCTTTTAAAATAAGGCTGATCTTTTTTATCTGACAGGGCTGCCTGTGCCGGAACTGGTTTCATAAACACCTCAAATATAACCGCCGCTCTGCTGCCAGAACACGGCGGTATAGAATATCTTCAGCAAAATTAACGGTCGGTATACCGTTCCAGGGCGCCCTGCTGAATCTCTATCGCCCGATCCATGCCTAGTCTCTTAAGTTGGGCGGTATAGGTGTCATAGGTCGAATTAATATCCACCGTACCCATGATAGCCGTCAATGTGTATTCATCCGCATAGGCATTCACATTGGTCATTATCCGGGCAAATTCGGAGGCCTCCGCAGGGGTCGGCGAAACGGGCGGCATCAGGTGAGCGCGCATATTGGTGGCGGTAAAGGCATCCAGGGCGGCGAGTTGTTCAGGGTAGGGATAGTAAAGTTCAAGAAAACGCCGTTCACTGAAATAAGGTCCGGGGTATACACCATGGGCGTATTTTGACCAAGCCTGACCCAGGGGCCAACCGAGAGGACTCTGGGTAACCACCGGCAGAAGATCTACCACACCGTTGTTAATAGTATAGGAAATGCCCTCACGACCATAGTTATAGGTCTTGCGGCCCTTTTCTGTATACCCGTAGTTCAGGAACCGGGCGGCAATTTCGGGATACTTGCAACTGGTAGTGATAACGGCCCCCCAGCCGTCAAAGGGATTTAACAGGGAATTGAACTGAGGAGTATCCCCCTCTTTTAGTACCGGATAGGTGGTGGCGGCAAGCGTGGCCTTGGGGTTTGTTGCACGCAGGGCGGGTAAGTATTTACCCAAACCGCTGCCGATCCAGAAGGCGGATGCGCCGGATTCTCCATTAATAAGATTGGAATCCACCGTCACTTGATCGTTGGTAGCAAAGTTATTATCGAATAATCCTTCTTTGTACCACTTCGCCATGGTTAAGAGCCAATCCTTATAGGCCGGGGTGTAGATGCCATGGACTGCCTTACCGTCCTGGATAAACCAGTTTCTTGTAATACCATAAGCGCCGATAAGCATACCGTTGGCAAAGGGGCCAAAGTTGCCCCCCGCACCGGGATAGGTAAGGGGAAATTCCGCGCCCTTCCTGGTTTTGAAGGCCGTAAGCACATTATACCAGTCATCAATGGTAACCGGAGATTTTAAATTAAGTTCATCCAGCCAATCCTGCCGTATAAAGAGACCGTAGGTGGTGTTAAGATAATCGTCCAACTTCATTACCGGAAAAATATAGTAATTGCCGTCATCGGTTTTGATCATCTTGTCATAGGACGGGTTAGCATCAAAAAGGGCCTTTGTATCCGGTGCATGGGTTTCCAGCAGGCTGTTCAGGGGGATAATAACCTTATTAGTTATGGCTGCCGCCGGGCCGCCGGGATATCCGGTGTTCCAGTTGTAGTCAATCATGTCGGGCATATTGCCGGATGCCACCAGAAGATTAAAGGAGTCCCGGGCGGCGCCCACCGCAGGGGATATGAAGTTAATCTTGATCCCCGTTTCTTCCTCCAGATATTTGGAAAATTCCGTATCATTCATTGAAGTGAAATTCGGGGCCACATTGGCGCTGTTCAGGTCAATCCAATAGGTAAGGGTTACATCGGTTTTTACCGGATAACCGCTGCCCGGAGCAGCACCGGCGGCTACTGCCGTACTGTCCGCTGCCGGAGCCGCCTTGGACGACCCGCCCTTACAGCTTACCGTTAAGGCGATAAGCAGCACAAAAACACAAAGAAACGAAACACGGAAAAATTTTTTCATCAGATCCTCCTAATAAAATTACAAACCTTATTAATTCTCTACCCGGATCTGAAATCCTGTAAAGCGACAGTTTTGTATTCGGTATGTCAAAATTGCAAAATGATGAAAACGGAGGAAAAAAGATATTTTTGTCACACCTATTGGGGTATTGTCACAGATCGGCAGGATGGCCGACAGGTTTTAGCCCTGATCCGCCTGTTTAAACTGGCCGGGGGTAACTCCCTCCATCTTTTTAAAGGCCCGGTGATAGGTCCGCACACTGGTAAAGCCCACTTTTTCTGCCACCTGGGCCTGGGTCAGGCCGGTATCCTGTAACAGGGCCTTGGCATTGTCGATACGGACCTTGTTGATAAAGTCAAGAATACCGCTGCCGGTTTCCATTTTGAACTTTTTGGAAATATAGTAGGGCGATTTTTTGACCGCCTCGGCTATACTCTCGATATTGAGCAGGGGATCGGTGTAGTGGCTGGTGATATAATTCTGGATCACCGCGCCGAGCTGGTTTTTTTTCTCCGGGGAAGCCTCCGTATCTATGGCGCATTTTAAGAGCCGGAGCATGGGTTCCTTCATGTCCATAATGGTTTTACATTTAACCAATTGGGCGATACCTTCGCCGTTCCTGTCCAGGAACCGGTTTAATTCTTCCTCATCGGCGCAGACATTCCGCAGGAGTTGGGCGGTCAGGGAAAGGACAATAAAGTGAAGGGTCTCCTGGGAAACAGAGAGCTTTAACAAATCATCATGAAAAAGACCATTGACCAATGCGGAGACCGCCGTAAAATCGGCCAAGTGCAGATGGTTCAGAAGTATTCTTTCTTTATTAAAGGGATACACACCGGAATCCGTATCGTGACTGCCTAGGTCCCCAAAAAACACGGTCTGCCCCCGGCCCAGGATACGGGCATAGTCGATGGAACTTTGGGCATCATTACAGGCGCGGTGTATATCTTCAGGGGTGTTATACAGTCCCCCTACAGCAATATAAATGTCCATATCGTATTTTTGGGTGATGATGTCACGGGCGCTCTTTAAATCTTCGTCCAGGGCACTGCGGAACTCCAGCCAGCGAAGGGAAGTATTTATCACGCAGAGTATATGGTCCCGGAAGTCCGTCACATAGGCAGTATTACTGCGCGGCCCGCCCCCTTGACTGTCATTCCGGTTCAGAATATCTTCCATCAGATTCATTACCGCCATTTTTGCGATGGTATATGTGTTTTTATCCTGTCCGCCCCATAACTCGGGGTTAACGTGTTCGATATACACCGCAACCACACTGTAATGGGGATGGGGAAAATGGATGTTATAGGAGGTCAAAAGTTCATCCAGGGGAACCGACATTTCGTTCCCCTCCATAAGGCCGATAAGAAGATTATTGCGCAGGGTAATAAGCTGCTGATCCAGCCGCGATTCCGCCTCCTGTTTTTCTTCGATGGATTGACTCAGTACCTGGCGTATATAACTGAACTCGTTACCCCGGTATATGGTTTCCGAATTGAGCTTGGACCGGATAAAGGAAGTAATCTCGCTAAGGATATTGTAGTTACGCCGGACAAAATAAAAGGACAGTGCTCCCATGCCCAGGACGCAGAGGAGTATTTCTCCCCACATAATGAACCGGATAAAGGAAGCCCGCTCCCAATACACATTTTCCGGTGTAACGGTGATGTATTTCCAGTTATACTCACGGGAAGCAATATAGGAAATCACTTCCCTAAGGCCGTTGGAGCGGGTGGTAAAAATCCCGTGGTCTCCGGGCATGGCCGGCAGGCCCCCGGTTTCAAGGGCCGCCTCCAGCCTGCTTTGGGCGATTATGTTATTATTGCCGTCCAATACGGCGATCCCCCGGTCCTGACTGCCCCGATCGAGAATTTTGTTGATATTCATCATGATCACAATATTGGTCACCTCATCATTCAGGGAAGGAAAAGGCATGGATCGGATAAAGGCAAGATTAAAGGTGTTCCCCGTAACGGCATCCCGGTGGGGCATGGTAATGTACTCCCCATAGTAGAGCCTGCTTACGGCCTCCTTCCATTGGCCGTAACCAAAATTACCATTTTGTATATAGTTGTCATAATAAAGACCTTCGAAATTCACGATGCCGGGCCGCATGACACGGCCGATGTCTCCAAAGTAGATATAATAACTCTGAAAATCGCTTTTAAGGGTTTTATAGTTGAAAAGACTCTGAGCGGCTTTATACAGTTTGTAATAATAGGCCATATCCCCTTCGGAAAGGGCGCTGGCTTCCTGTATTTCCGGGGACGCCAGAATTTCCATACTGAGATCGTTTATCTCCGCCAGGGCCCGGTCTATATTATCCCGTACGCTTTCAAGCAGCAAAAGGTTGGAATTGTTGATTTCCCTTTCGATGGTATTCCGGGCGATCACATAGACGATACCGGTCAAAACAACCATCACTATCATTAACAGCAGGTATGAAAATATCCAGCTATAAATGACACTGCGGGGCTGTTTTGAGAATTTCAGGTTCATCCTAAGCCCTGGTTAGGCACGGATTTTTTCATGATGGTATATTCTACACCTGAATGTCTGAAAAAACAATCGAATAAAAAAGCCCTGTCTTGCGGCAGGGCTTTAATTTTAGAAACTGTATTTTACGCCGATGGCCGGAGTAAACGAAACAGGAGCATCGGCGTTGATATTGCCCAATTCAGCCTTAACCCAGAAGGTAAGGGCTTTAAAGGAATAATCAAATTCGGGAATGATGACAATATCCCTGAAGTCCTTTCCGGTATCGATTTCCACTTCCGCGTAGATGTTTCCGGCTTCATAACTCAGGATTAAATCCAAGCCGGCATAGTCAGGGTCCGGATAGAGGGCGATGTGGGCGGTGAGTTCCGCGCCAAAACCGAACGCCGCGGCCATGCCCGCGGTCAGATCCAGGCCAAGACCGAAATCAGCATATTCAACCGGAAGTCCGGTCCGGCCGTAAAGGTCCCCAAAGCCCAGGGCATGGGTATATTTGACACCCGGGGTGAATGTGCCGCTAACGCCCTTTGCCTCATCGGGAGTTAAAACAAACTCATTGAGGTTATTGACGATAATGGATAAGGTGGACGCCGACCCCGGGAAAAAATTGTAGCCCAATTCTTCTTCCAAAGAAGCTTCCATTCCCACTTCATCGTCAAAGGCAAAGGCATAAATACCCTCGGCAAAAACATCCAGGGCGCCGTCTAGGAAAGAATTTTCGTAGGTAATTTGGGGGGCAAGGCTGAACACCACTTTATCCACCACATCACCGAGACCGAATTCCACGCCGGCACTAAGCCCGATCCCTGCGGCCTCTTCTTCCTGGGCGCTGACAGCGGCTACGATGAGTACTGCCCCAAGGACCAGACTTACGAGAAACATCTTAACTTTCATATAAACTCCTTCTTGTTTGTATAATAAAACAAACTTAGAAAAGACTAACATTATTGGATTATTTGATCAAGTGAAAATGCACAAAATATTACGAATTTTTTAGATTACGGAATTTTTATCGGGATAAGGGACGATCCCTGGCTATTGCCATTTATTTATTGGATACGGCGCCCAAGGCCGCCGCCCTTTTCTCCGCGCGGACCAGCTCCGGGTCCACTATACCGGCGGCCCGCATTTTCCGATAACGTTCTTCCATGGTCATGCCGTTCACCGGGCGGAACTCTGCGAGCTGCTCATCGGTGAGGGGTGGACATTCAGGATCATAGACCGAAGGCCGATCTACGAGGGCATCTAACTGTGCAATCTGTTCAGGAGTTAACGGGTCCCCAACCTTTCGGATACTTCGTACGATCGCCATAATAAATCCTCCGTTCATGCGGCTCCGCTTTGCGGGCCGTTATCAGCAGGGTGTCATCCCCGCGCTCGGTATATACGACAAACAACATCTGCCGGACCATCCCTATGGTCTGCCTGCGTTCTTCCTTGTCACTGTGGTCATCGTCCCGGCGTTCCATACGGTGAGGGTCATCGAAAACATCTTGAGCAAGTTCGAAATCCACCCCATGCTTCTCGATATTTTTCCGATTTTTGTTGTCGTCCCAAATAATCGCCATACATCCACCTTTAATAGTATACTACATTATCAGGATGAGAACCAATATACATGCTGCCCCTTTATAAACTGGAACAACTCCCACGCTCCCAGCGGCTGCGAAAAATCGCCCGTGACTTTGGCGAATTTGAATCCCGTTTGATCCGTAATGATAATCTGACCGGCGTTGAAATTCAGTACGTAACCGGGATTCTTGCCCTGCTTGCGCGGGACGCCGCCTTCCCACCCGCTGCCCTTCAAGCCTTACTCACAGTTCAGGAAGCGTTAACCTCTTCCATCGCCGGTGACGCCCCTGCCAATGCCGCCGATCTCCGCCGCAGCCTCAACACGGCGCGCCATATCCTGCTGGCCGAAACCGGCCGCTATCCGGCGGACTGGGACTTTATCGGCGCGGATGGCGCGCTGGATCCCGCAAAGCGGCGGCCCTTTCCGGGGATGCGGGTCTACCTTGAGGACATCCGTTCCCCCTTCAACGTGGGAGCCATGTTCCGTACCGCAGAATCCTTCGGCGCGGAAAAAATTCTGCTCTCCCCCCTCTGCGCCGATCCCCATCACCCCCGGGCCGAACGGACCGCCATGGGCTGCGTGGATGCGCTGCCCTGGGAGCGGCTTCCATTGGACGCCCTGGAAGGGCCGGTGTTCGCTCTGGAAACCGGGGGTATCGATCTGACGGAATTTCCGTTTCCGGGATCGCCGGATGTTTCGGCTCAGGGGACCATGATCGTAGGTTCCGAAGAACTGGGGGTAAGCCCTGCGGCCCTCGCCCTTGCGGATGCTTCCCTGGGCCGGCTTAGTATTACTACCTATGGCGCAAAGGGTTCCCTCAACGTATCGGTGGCCTTCGGGATTGCCATGCAGAAATGGGCGGAAGCGCTTATCTTGCAGAATCACCCCATTTCCGGTATTCTAAGATAAACAACATGAACCAGACCATCAAAGAAAAAGCCAACCAGTTTTCCGTCAAGGCCGCCCAGCTCTACAAACATCTTTCGACGAACAAAAGGGAGACGGTGCTGTCGGAACAATATCTGCGGGCCGCGACCAGTGTGGGGGCGAGCCTTTCCCGCGCCGATTTTGCGGTCAATAAGAACGATTATTTGATGAAGTTCTACACCGCCCTGCAGGGCTGCGGGGAATCGCGGTACTGGCTTGAAGTAATGTACGAAGCGGAGATCATCACCGAATTTGAATACAACAGCAACCTTGAGTCCTGCGAAGAAATGCAAAACATCCTCTCCGCCGCCATAAAAAGCATTCGTGACCAGCAAAACAAGACAGTTCCCTAAAGCCCGCTCATCGCTTCCCGCTGATCATTCCACAGTAAACATGATTTCCGTTTCTTCATCCCCATTCCGCACCCGCAAGATGTGAGTTCCCGGCCTTGGGGGCAGGTAAAACATGAAAGGGCGCTTGACCGCAAAAGTTTCACCATCGTAACTTACGGTCAAACTGTCCCCCGCGCCGCCGATGACCTCCACGGGGATCTCATCCCTGCCGATGCCGGGACTCCGTAAAAACACAAAGCCCTCCCGCGGGCTGATGATCTCTAATGGCCGGGAACTGTAATCCATTTCGCCCTGCCGCAGGGAGCCTGTGAACCAGGACTGGTACTCGGCAGGGTACACCACGGCGGCAAAACCGGAACCTTCGGCACGGTGCCAGGTGCAGGATTCGGTTGATGTCCCAAGTCCGCCGGTATCTGGCACATACTCATTTATAACGGAGAAGCAGGCTGCGGTGGGGACCATGCCGGAAAGGGCGCAGACCCGCCGCTCTTTCCATTCTTCGGGCTGGGCAAAGTCGGGACCACCCTGACCTCCGAAGCTTTGCCCGCTGCGGCCCGATCCCCCGCGGCCTTGCAGGAACATCAAGGTGTCCCGGACGATGGCTGCGGGGATGGAACTGCCGGTCTTGCCGATCACGGTCTCGCCGGTAAAGTTGCCCATCCACACCGCAGCGGTGTACAGCGGGGTGGCACCCAGGGCCACGATGCTCTGGTACTGGTTGGCGGTACCGGTCTTGAAGATCGCCGGGAAAGGGGCCTCGAAATTCCGGGCCGACCCAAAGGCCAGCACCCGGGCGCCCCGGTCAGAAAGGAAGGAACAGATGATCCGGGCGGTATCGCTCTGATAAATCTGCTGCCCCTCGACGTGGGTTTGTGCTCCCGCCTTCTCCCAACTCAGGGGAATGAGCCGCCCGTCACGGGGAAATACACTGAATGCGCGGGCAAGCTCCGCAAGGCTCACGGGGGCATTTCCCAGAGCGAGTCCCAGACCGGCGGTGTCGGCGGATTGTTCCAGTGAATCGAAGCCCAGGGAAAAGAGGCGGCTTGTATAGTTCTGCACCCCCAGCCGGTAGAGCAGGTACACTGCGGGAATGTTGAGGCTCGACGCCAGGGCGGAACGGAACAGCATGGGGCCGTTGAAGCGGTTGTTGAAATTCTGGGGGATGTACAATTCGGTCTCCCCAAAGTTCATGGGAATGTCCGCCAACACGTCCGTGGGCTTAAAACCGTTTTCCAGAGCCATGGCGTAGAGGAATGGCTTCATACTGCTTCCCGGCTGGTTCAGGGCCAGGACCCCGTCGATCTGCCCGGCGGCTTCGGTGTTGTTGTAATCCGCGCTGCCCACCCAGGCGAGTATCTCCCCGGTAGCATTGTTGATAACGATGGCCGCCCCGTTGGTCAGCCGGGATGAATAGTAACGCTCCACATTTCCGGCGATAAGGCCCTCAATGTAATGTTGCAAGTTTAAATCCACAGAGAGTTGTACCACTGGTGGCGAAATGGTGCCTGACACCTTTTTTGTGGATGTATCCGTGTTTTTATCGGATGCCATCGACATTTTAGCGTCCACATAGCGCACAAAATGGGGCAGCTCGAAGGGATAGTTGAAACGCCGGGCGGAAGCGGCGGCGTACTGCCAGTCCGCATCGGTGACGGCGGCGAGGAGGGGGTAGGCGGCGGCGAGTTTTTTGTTGTCACGGAATCTAGTTTGCAGCTCTGCCGCCGCGGCGATGCAGGCCGATGGATTGTCCAGCGGGTTGTACAAACCGGGCCGCCGGGGGATCACGGCGAGGCAGAATATCTGCGCCGGGGACAGCATGGAAATATCGGCGGCAAAAAAAGTTTTAGCCGCCGATGCCACACCTTCGGTCTGGAAACCAAAGGGCAGGGAATTGAGATACAATTCAAGTATCCCGTTTTTGCTTAGCCGGGTTTCCAGGCGCAGGGCATTGAGGGCTTCGTTAATTTTGCGGCCAAGCGCAGAATTACTGTTGTTGCTCTGCTGCGCTGCGATCAGCCGGGCAAGCTGCATGGTGATGGTGGATGCTCCGCTCACCCGGCGGCCCCCGGCGGTGTTCTGAAAAACTGCCCTGATTATGGCGATTAGGTCTATGCCGGGATGCCGGTAAAAACGGCGATCCTCGGCATAGATGAATACCGCCCGCAGTTCCGCAGGGATTTCCTCAAGACTGCGGTACTCCCGGCGCAGGCCCTCTCCATCTGCAACCGGGGGAATCTGTACCAGCGCGCCGCCGCGGTCATAGTAGCGGACGCTGTAGGGCCGGGCCCGAAACGCCGCCAGTTCCGGGTATGGAGAAAAGCGCAAAATCAGCCAAACCAAAAACAGTAAGACTGCGGCGGAAGCGGCAAAGCGGATCAGCTTTTTTCTACTCAATGGTGTAAATCAGCCCCGTGCTTCTGCCGAAGATTTCACTCTCGTACATACACTCGGCCTGCACCGGCGGCGTGGGATAAACCCCGTGCCGGACCGCCCGGAAGAGAAAGCTCACGGTGTTTTCACCCTTGTTAAAGTGATCCCAGAAATACTGTATCTCGTTATCAAGGATGGCCTGATGGCTTACCCAGGAGCGGTTGTTCCCGGCCTGTGCGTCCCGATCCCGCTGATTGCTGTCGGTGTAGGCGGCGGTGGTGACAAAGGCGGCATCAAGGATCTCCGCCCCGGAAGGAATGGGAACCCGCAGGGCCATATAAGTGCGGTCACGGGTACTGGACACCCGCACACGGGCGCGATAGGTTTTTCCGCTTACCAGAGCAGTACCCGCAATTTCCTCATCGGTATTAACATCGTAGATACTCAGGAAAACGCCGAGGCCCTCGTCACGGAAGGACTGGAGTTCCGCCGGGATGGCGTAGGTCAGGGATGCTGTGTAGTAAAGGCTTCCCGTGCCCTGCCGGTTGAACACCAAGGGCTGCATACTGTCCCGGCCCAAATTGGAGAGGGGCGCATACTTAAAGTCGAAGGTTTTGCTTTGCGACTTTGCGGCAAGGCCCTTAAAGGCGGCGCTCAAAAGTTCGCTCCCGGCGAGTGTGACCGTTCCGGTGACATCGGTGTCGGCAAGGTTCTCCGCGCGGATTAAAGCGTCCACTGCGGAGAGGACCCGCACGGTTACTGCGGTGCTGTCCCAGAATCCCCCGGCCCGTTTGTTTTCCAGCAGGGAAAAGAGCAGCCGGGTGTTGATCTGGTCGCCGGGGTATTGCTGTGCAAAAAATTCCAGGCTCAGGGCAAGCTGTTCCACCGCGCCGCCGTAGAAACTGTAACGGGATTTCGCCATGGGGTCTGTGATGTCCACGCCGCGCGCAGTGGGCCGCAGCAGGTTCCGCAGGCGCTGCGCAGTTGCAGCGGCTTCGGCATTGCGGCCTGTGACGCGGTAGGCCATTCCCGCAAAGGCCAGCACCGAAGGATCAACATTGTCGCGGCTCAAAATTTCCCGCAGCCGGGATGTGTCCACGGGCTCCCCCAGCAGGGCAAAAACGTAGAGCATGTAGGATTGCAGATAGGACTGAGAATAGTAATCCTGCGAATTTGATCGCCATCCTTGCATCTCCTGATATGCGGTATTAAGATAAGCCTGAAGTTGATCAACTTTGAATGAGGCGGGAATATTCATCCCCTTCGTTTTGGCGATGGCGATAATGTGGGCGATCCGGAGGCTCACATAAAAATTATCCTTGAGCTCTGAAGGCCAGTAGGGGAAGCCGCCATTGGGAAGCTGTACTTTTGCCCAGGACTTCAACTCATCTTCCACCACCCGGACCGGATTAGTAACATTATTTCTCAAATTGAAGTCGTCCAAGTATTCGCCGAATACCACCAGCGGCAGTATTGCTGCGCTGCGCTGTTCCATGCAGCCGTAGGGATAGTGAAAGAGGTACTGCACCGCCGATTCCAGCAGGCTGAGGCGGGTGGCGTCCAGGGTCAACGAAAGGTTGCCCACACCGTTATCCGCAAATGAGGGGATCACCACCGCCTCGGTCCCGGAATTATCGTCCCGGCCAACCTGCCCGGTGGTGGTCACGGTTTCCCGCACATAGGGATGCTCGATCAACAGTTCCTGTACCAAGCGCTCATTCAATATATCGGAATTAATAGTAAAGTTGATGCCGACAGAGCCTTCCTTTACCGCGGCAATATCAAAATAAACAACGGCGTTTTCGCCGCTCTTCACCGTGAGCTGCCGTTCCGCAGTTCCGTCCACAAAGGCCGCGCCGATTTGTTTGACACGGCCCGTAGTATCACTGTTTTGACGGGGTTCCCCCACGTCGAGCTTCACCGTAATTTTATGGGACACCGAATCCAGATTGGTGATCAGCACCCCGGCCTCGGCGGTGTCACGTTCACGGAGACGGCGGGGCAAAACTTCACGGACGTTGATCTTGTTCTGGGAGGCGATCTCGCTTTCCTTGAGGGCGAAGATGTCGCCCCGGACGCCGAAGACCGTCACCCGGTAGGTGGTAAGGGTGTCGGGGAGTTTGAAGGTGCAGGTGACTTTGCCGCTTGCGTCGGTCAGGAGATAGGGCTCGAACACCGCAGTGGGGTTAAAGTCCTTGCGCTCCTCAAGTTTACTGTCACCCTCGCCGTCACCCCCGGCAAGGTTCTTGACGCTGTAGGTCACCGGGTCCATCAGCCAGGCCCGGCTGTCGCCGCCGTAAACCTCAAGGGGGAAGCGGGAAGGATCGTAGTAATAACTGATGGGATCGGGCACGTGATAGTTGATGAGGTCCAGCACACCCCGGTCCACCGCCATCAATGTGAGTTCCGCATTGGGCAGGGGTTTGCCGTCCTGCTCTGCGGTGAGGGTCATGGTCACCTGATCGCCGGGGCGGTAGGTTTTCTTGTCGCTTTCAACCTTCACCGAAAAGGCGCGGGCGCGGGGGTTCACCATCAACTTGGTGACGCCGTAATAGCCCTTGGGCTTGTCCAGATCGGGACTGCCGTATTCGTGGGTGGGCGGCCCGGAACGCACCGAGTATGAGGACACCGCTACGTACACCACAGGCACATAGTTGCGGGCAATGGGGATGTCGATCACAGAAACGCTTTCGGTAAAGTGCCGCACCTCCTCGGTAAATATCCCCTCCCGCTCAACGGTGATGAGGTAGTACCCTGCGGGGAGGCTGCTCTGCAACAGTATTTGTGCGGTGTCGCCGGGGTTGTACTGATCCTGATCCGGTGTCAGGCGCAGTTCGCTGGCATTGTTCATGTTCCAGTAGCCGCCCCCGGAACCGGTCACATAAAAGCTGTGTTCCGTCAGGGCGGTCTTACCGTCCCGGTCCTGCGCGCTCAGGCGCAGGGTGTAAAAACCCGCGGCCGTGGGCTTCACCTTGATCGCGCCGCCGCCGCTTCGGAGGCTGATCCTTTGTGTGCTGTCAACAACCTGTTCCTGCACATACTGGTCGTAGACGTAACCGTTCACCCCACGCTGCTGAACCCGCCGCCATTCTTCCCGGACAAGTTCTGCGGTCATGATCCCCGCCTCGGTCCCGGTTTGCAGATAGAGGCTGTTGTCACTTGTCTTTGTCCCCGTGGTATCAACGGTGATGTAATCAAAGGACCGTTCCTGCCCGGCCCGCGCAAAGCCGCCGGCACTGCCCCGGTACAGGCCGATGTAAAACCGCGCGGGATGCACCAACACGGATCGGTAAGCCGCCACCATCTGATTGCTGATGTCGGTGACGTGGGATTCCACGGAATAGAGGTAGGGCATGCCTTTTGCGGCGGAGCCGTCGGCGGTCTTTTGGGAAAGGGAGGCCGTGCCGTCCCCGCTTAACATCCCCTGTTCAGAGGCGATGTAACGCTTGCTTTCATAGGAACGGCGGGGACCAAACACAAAGCCCCTGGTCTCCACACCTTTGGGACTAAAGGCCGAAGATTCCCGGTACCAGGAACTCTCCCATGCCGCGCCGGACAAACTGCCGCCGGACAGATACGTGGCCCGCAAAATCAGGCTGATATCATCGCCGCTCACCACCGCTGCGCCGGGGGCGGAAAGGGATGCCTGAAATTTCAACCGTTCAAAAAAAGCAATAGTGATGGGGATGTTCGCCAGCACCCCGCGCCCATAGCCGTAGCCGTAACCGTCATTTCCGCCGGTCCGGGTCGTTCCGTCTGTTCGGCGGTAAACCAGGCGGTAGGAGCCGGGGGTCAAATCATCGGGCACATTGAGGGAGCCGTAAAAACTCCCCGATTCAGTCACCGTACCGGAAAGGCTCGCCACCTGCTCGCCCTGGTAACGGTCCTCTTCCAGGGCCACCGTGTAATCACCCTGATAGATCGTGTACATCCCCAAAATTTTGGAACGGTCCACCCCGCGGAAGGTGAGGGTTTCGCCGGGCTTGTAAAGTCCCCGGTCGGAGAACATAAAGGTGAGGGCGGTAATTTCTTCCGCCCGCTGGGGTACTTGGGTATTGACACCAAAGGCCCAGTTATTGTGGGACGAAGGATTAAAGATAACCCGGTCCCCATCTTTCTCCGCCATCACAAAGGGGCGGTCATAGCCATAGCGGCTGTTTTGGGTATTGTTCCGCAGCACCGATGCCGTGGTGTTAATCACCGCAAGGCCGTTCTTGTCGGTAGTGCCCTCCCCAAAGTTTGGCATGGCGGCAATATCCGCAACATCATCATTATCTACATTGTAGGGGGCCAACAGTTTTACTGCGGCGTCCGCCACGGGCTCCCCGGTAGAAAGACTCGTTACCAGTACTGCTGTTTTGTTAAAACCATAACGCACGGTGAGCCCAAGATCGGTCACCTGGATATTCAGTTCATTTTTCCGGTCATCAATTTCGTAAACATCCCGGCCGTCAATTTTTCGAACCTCCGGAAGTTTCAGATTTGCCCGAAAAGAAACAAAGCCTTTCCCCTGGGGATTCAAAAAAGGCTTTAGATCGATCTCCTCAAAATACCGGTTGTTGACTTTCCCCGGAACCATATGAACAACAGTGTTACTCCCGGGCACGGCGCTCCAGGGATTGTTGGTTGCCGCCAGGGTATAGGTGGAACCTTCGGCGATGTTTTTATACTCAAAAAGAAAACGGGGCTCAAACTGGGCTTCCAGTATGCTCTGCCCGTAATCGAGGAACGAAGCGGAGCCCTCCGGGGGCGGCTCATCGGGGACCGTGATATCGCAGGTGTAGGGTTCGCTCAAATTTCTGCCGTACACATCCTCCACTGCCGTGGAAACATGTATTTTGAATTTATCGCCATAGGTTACGGGCAGGTTGTATACCCGCACCGTGCTGCCCCAAATATCAATGTTATCGGGGCCAAGGTTCATTGCCGGCTCTGTCCTGACTGCCGCCGCCAAAGTACTTTGATTCAGGGGATACGAAAAATTCAGCTCCACCATGTTCCGGTACTTGCCGTAAGCGGGGATGCGTCTGAAATTATCAACCTTGAAAATGCCCGGCGTGCGGAAACTAAAAGTTTTGTCCGATTCGGTCCCACGGGTCCCCCTGGCGGATTTCGCTCCCTGTTTAAGGATGATGCGGACCTCGGCGTTAAACTCCACCGGATCGCTCAATTCCGCAAGAAGCTTGCTGTTGTCAATCTGGGTCAGGGTAAAATTTTTCCGCCCGCCCACAGTAGTACTAATTTCCAGATACTGCCGGATATCATCAACCTGCACAGGATAGTTAAAATTGAGTCCGATCTGCTTCGCCGCTTCCGGTGGCACGTCACGATCGGTAAATCTGAAATTGGTCCGCTTCCTGAATTCCTCGCCGGGAGTGACACTTTGCAGGCTGAGGGTCTCGGTATAAAAACTGAACACGGTTTCGCCGCTTACCCGTGTGCCGTAAATTGACGCGGCATTTGGGGACACCGTGATGGTATACACCTGCTGACTCTGGCAGGGCTCGTCTCCCTCGAAACTCAGAAAACCCGTGCCGTACCAGCGGAAACTCCCCTTGATCGGCGGGTTGATGCTCACCACCGGAGACACCGCCGTCTGCTCCCCCAGGCTTGCCAGGGGAACCATGGGCTGGGAAAACATCACATACACCGAAGGCCGCTGCACCGCCGCAGAAAAATTCCCCCGTGGCCCCCAATCGATCACCGTGAGCGGCCCTGTGGCGCCTTCGGTCTCCAACCGGCCCGTCTGTGCCGCCGCCTGTGCGGCCTGTATGGCCCGTATCCGCTCTTGTTCCGCGGCGGGGTCAAAGTACTGCGTCTTATAGTCGGTGAGTTTCCGCAGGCCGCCGCCCAGCACGGTCCCCTGGCCCCCGCCGGAAGTCCCGCCCGACAGGGCCGCGGCGCTCAGGGTTTCTGCTTCCTGTTCACCCTCCCCTTTCAGGGGCCGATAGTCCAGGGCAAAGGCCGCCGCAATGGCCGCATCGTTCACCAGCAGCACCGAGTCGCCGGAAGAAGAAGCCGCCGGTGTCAGCGAATAGTCCGATATATTGGCCAGAACGCGCCTTTCACGCTTTCCCGCCCCCTTATTGCAGGAGCTTAACCCCCAGAGACTGATAAGGATTAAAGGAAAAACAAACCAATATGATTTTTTCATAACCGCCTCCACAGAATTTTATTATTACGTTTTTAGGGGCCGATGTGAAGTGGGTAAATTTGGCGCTTGGTGTCTCTGTGACAGAATCTTATAAATAATAACATTTGGCATATATAAACCCTTTACCTGCTGTTTTGTTCGAAATAGTTGTGCGTCATATTATCCTTAACCATATCATGCCCAATAAGCAAAGTCGCCGAGAAATCCCCGGTAACTGCCTTTTCGTCTAATTCACGTTATGTGCAATTTGCCCTAAGCTTAGTTGAAAAAAAATATAAAACATTGACAATATAAAAAAATACATATATAATACAATTGTTATAAATTATGGAGAATTGAAAATGAAATATTTAGTTCTATTGATATTTGCTTTATTAAGTTCTGTGCTTTATGCGCAAAATTATTACGAAGTACCCTATGTGGGCGGCAACTCTAAACTGGAAGAAATAACAGGCGCAGAGAAGGAACGTTTAATAGAACGGTATGAATTTCCGAGAAGGGTTAATTATTTTTCGGATGAATATCGGAAAATTGACGGTGACTTACAAACAATCTACCGTGAAACCGTTCCCGATGAAACCGGCAAAG